>JAOAHM010000089.1 GCA_026415235.1 Ignavibacteria bacterium
AACAATTATTGCATCAATACCATAAGTTGCAGCGGAAAAAACTTTAGCAAACATAGGATGCTTCCAATTTTTCACAAATTAAAGAATGAATTATGTTGAAGCAAGATTAATTTGATTTTTCATTTTTCGAATTGCGATTTACGATTTTCGAATTGCGATTTTGGGATTTGCGAATTGCGATTGACGATTTTCGATTTGCGATTTGCGAATGACGATATACGAATGACGATTTACGATTTGCGAATTATTAAAGATGTCACTGCTACGCAGTTTTTGTTTACATTCTGTTGCATTTTCGTCTATTAAGATTACACCGATTTTCGGTGAATAATTTTTGAAATAAAACCGCGAAGCGGTTAAATCTTAATAGAACGAAATGTATCAGGTAGATACCATTAAAAACCACGAAGCGAATACATCTTCCTAAAACGAAATTGTGCGAATTAGAACGATAAAAAACCGCGAAGCGGTTAAATCTTAATAAAACCCATAGGTGCAGTCTATTTGTTATACAAAATTTTTAGAACGAGGTAAGCCCCCGCCCATCATATTTTTCTGTAGGGACAGGGCTCGCCCTATCCGTTTTTCAGTTTATCAAAAATGTTTCTGAAAAATTATGAATTGACTTTTAATTAAATTTAACTTTTGATGAAATTACGGTCAGGGCAAGCTTCGACCCCACATTCTATTGCTCTCAGTGTTCTTAGTGCTCTTAGTGGTTAAAAAAATTTTTGCTCAGATAAACGCGGATTTTTGATCAGGGCAAGCCCCGACCCTAAATTTTTATCTCTGCGGTTCTCTGCGTTAATCTCTGCGAACTCTGCGGTGAAAAATTTTGCTCAATAAGAACATTGTATGGGGCAAACCACGCCTCTACAAGTTGTTAATTGATTATAGGGACAGGGCTCACCCTGTTCGTTGTTTAGATTTACAAAAATGTTTTTGATTAATTTTCAATTTGTTCTTTAGTTGATTTTGTTTTTTGTGATAAGCGGTCGGAGTAAGCCCCGACCCTACATTTTTATATCTGCGGTTGATTAAATTTTCCCTCAAAAATATTTTACAGACTTTTCAGTCGGGGCAAGCCCCAATTCTACAATATATAATTCATACAATCAGAATTTCTCTAACCTTAAATTGATTAAACTATCTTTGCTCATTGTTTCAAAAATCTTAGTTTAAAGTCATTATATTTTCTCGATAAGAAAGATTTATTTACTTATTAAAATTTCATGCTTAACTTTGCTCAAATTAATCACTAAATAATTAAAGATAGAAAGATGATACCACTTAAAGACGATATTCCATCACGAAGTTATCCAATTGTAAATGTAACTTTAATTGTAATAAATGTAATTGCTTTTTTCTTTGAGCTCTCACTTGGAGATAAATTGGAACCATTCCTCAAACAATATGGTGTGATTCCTATCAAATACTTCTATTCAGGAATTCGACTGGAAGATGGAAGTGTAATTTTGTTTTCACTTGAAGAAAAAATTATTCCTCTTTTTACTTCCATGTTTTTGCATGGAGGATGGTTACATTTAATTAGCAATATGCTTTACCTCTGGATTTTTGGTGATAATGTTGAAGATAGAATGGGACATTTCAGATATATTCTTTTTTACATTTTGTGTGGACTTGCAGCAGCTGGTGCTCACATTATTACAAATCCTGAATCTGATATTCCAACAATTGGTGCAAGTGGAGCAATTGCCGGTGTTCTCGGTGGTTATATGCTTCTTTATCCTTATGCAAGAGTTGTTGTTGTGATTCCAATTCTATTTTTCTGGGATATAATAAAGCTCCCAGCACTACTTGTGTTAGGATTTTGGTTCGTAACTCAAATCTTCCAAGGAACATTAGCACTGGCAGTGGAGAGTTCAGCAACTGGAGGTGTTGCTTGGTGGGCTCATATCGGTGGATTTGTGTTTGGAATGTTTGCAGTTCACATTTTTAAGAAACAAAGTAGAAAACCAACTTACAGAGATATCTGGTGGGAATAAAAAATTTGGTTGTCTAAAAAGTTATTGAATAAGCAGTAATAAATTTCAATCTAAAATCTTCGAAAAAAATTTTTTTGAGTCTTGTTTACAATAAATCAAATTAAAGTTAGAACAACTTTTTAGACAACCACTAATTAAAATCTTATCTGTGTGCTCTTATAAATTCTAATCTATCTTTCAATTGTTCGACAGGAACAAGCAATTTATCTTTTCCGAAAATTGCATCTTCATATTTTGTGAAGACTAATTCGTAATCTTTACTCATAACAATTGCTTCTTCAGGACAAACTTCTTCACAAAAACCGCAGAAGATACATCGCAACATATTTATTTCGAATAACTCTGGATATCTTTCTTTCTCGTCTTCTGTTTCTGCTGCTTGAACTTGAATTGCAAGAGCAGGACAAACTCTCGAACATAATCCACAAGCTACGCATCTTTCTTTGCCGTTATCCATCACAAGCACTGGTCTTCCACGATACGATGGCGGTTGAACATATTTTTCTTCTGGATATTGGCGTGTAAATTTTGGTTTGAAAAGATGCTTAAGTGTAAGCATCATTCCCTTCAGAATTTCTACAATGTAAATTCTTTCAAAAAAGTTTAAATCCTTTTTTCTCTTCTTAACTGCCATCGTATTCCTCACTTAAATTTTGAAGAAATAAACTAACAATGAAACCCAAGCAAGATTAACCAATGAAAGTGGAAGCATAACCTTCCAACCTAAGTTCATTAGCTGATCATAACGAAACCTTGGAATTGACCATCTCACCCAAATGAAAACAAAAAGCAGAAAACACACTTTTGCGAGATAAATACCAACCGAAATTAAAGGTAACCATCCTTCACTAAGTGATGCAGTTTCAACAAAAGGCAAATGCCATCCACCAAGATACAATGCAACAATCAACAAACTTGCGATAATCATGTTTGCATATTCTGCAAGGAAGAACATTGCAAATTTCAAACTTGAATACTCAGTGTGATAACCACCAACAAGTTCTGGCTCAGCTTCAGGCAAATCGAAGGGCAAGCGATTTGTTTCAGCAAATGCAGCGACAACAAAAGTTATAAATCCAATTGGTTGAATAAATGCATTCCACATCCAACCTTGTTGATGATTAATAATATCATATATTCTTAACGATTCAGAAACAATCAAAACACCAACAATAGAAATTCCCATTGAAAGTTCGTAACTAATCATTTGAGCAGAAGAGCGAAGTCCACCGAGCAAAGAATATTTATTATTGGAAGCCCAACCACTCAAAGTAATTCCATAAACACCAATTGATGCAAAAGCTAAGATGAAAAGTATTCCCACATCAACATCAGCAACAATCAATTTCACTTTTTGACCGAAAAGATTTATGTCTGGTCCAAATGGAATTACTGCATAAGTTGACATTGCAATTGTTAAAGAAATTACTGGAGCAAGGGAATGAACGAACTTTGTAGCTGCCAGTGGAACTATATCTTCTTTGAAAAATAATTTCAAAACATCTGCAGGTGATTGCAAGAGTCCATAAGGACCAACTCGATTAGGACCAACTCTATCTTGAATCCATGCACTAATTTTTCTTTCGAAGTAAACTAAATAAGTTACAACGAAGAGCAAAACACCAATAGCAATTGCAATTTTTGTCAATGGAATTAATATCACCATAGTTATACCAGAATTTTTTCTTCAATTAATTTTGATGATTTGATTTGATAACCAAGTTCACCAATTGTTTCGTAATCAAGGTTTGCAAGTTCTTTTACATTTTGAGTGATTTCAATAAATACATCTTCAGAAGTATCGTAATCAAATTTGCCACCAAGGGCATTTGCAATTTGAGAGATAATTTTCCAATCCGAACGAGCATTAACTTTTCTTCCTCGCGCCCATTTATCAAATTCAGTTCCGAACTTATCCCAACGACTTTGAGCAAGTCCATCAAGACTTCTATCAACATCAATTGTTGCAACTGCAGGTCGTATTCTTTGAACAAATCCTTGGAAGTTTACAAATACACCATTCTTCTCTGCGTAAGTAGCTGCTGGGAATAAAATATCAGCATATTGAGTTGTTTTGTTTTTGTTTGTTGCAAAGACAATTAATAAGTCAAGATTTTGAATTGCATTTTTAAGTTCTGGTTTAACAGCAATTGGGTCATCTTCAACAACAATTAAACACTTGATTGATTTGGAATTAATCTTTTCATCCAATGTCTCTAAGCTTAAATCATTTTTAGAAACATCAATACCGAGCAATCTCAATCCAGTTGAATTTGGAGTTTTATCTTCACGAATTAAAATATCATCTTGATCACCTGGCTTAATGTGTGGAATGAAAAATATGTTGTTAGTTTTAAGAATTTGTTTAGAGAATTTTAGTAGTGCATAATTATCTTCAAGAGTTGCGAAAGGTGATGCAATTACAGCAAATTCATTTCCTTTAAATCTTTTCAATTCCGAAACTGCTCTGCTTACTGCTTCATCCCAATTAACTAAAACAAGTTGAGATTCTTTTTTAACGAATGGTCCATCAATTCTATCATCAGCATTGACGAATTTGAAACAATTAATTCTTCCATGGTCGCACATCCAATAGTCATTTACTTTTTCATTAAATCGAGGAGTTAATCGCAAGATTTCATTGTTTCTAACCCAAATATCAATGTTGCATCCTCGTGCACAACCAGGGCAGATGCTTTTCGTAGCCGACATCTCCCATACTCTTGCCTTAAATCTAAAATCAATATTAGTCAATGCACCAACAGGACAAATATCAACAACATTAAGAGAATATGGATTGTCAAATTCTTTTCCAGGAAAAGTTTCAATTGTAACTCTATCACCTCTTTGAACAAAAGTTAATTGATCAGCTTTTGCAATTTCTTTCGAGAAACGAATACATCTTGAACATGAAATACATCGTTCAGCATCAAACATTACATAAGGACCGAGCTTCACTCTTTTTGGTTTGTGATTTTTCTCCTCAATAAATCTGCTATAACCTGTTCCATATCTATAAGCATAATCTTGAAGTGCGCATTCACCTGCTTCATCACAAATTGGACAATCGAGAGGATGATTAATCAAGAGAAATTCCATCACATGCTCACGACCTTTCACAGCTTTTTCAGATTTTGTATGAACTACCATTCCATCCATAGCTTGAGTTGCGCAAGCGATAACAAGCTTAGGCATTTTTTCGACTTCCACAAGGCACATTCTACAATTTCCTGAAACAGATAATCTTGGATGCCAACAATAATGAGGTATCTCTACACCATTTCGTGATGCAACCTCAATTATGGTTTCACCAGGATTAAATTCGTACTGAATTCCATCAATTGTAACTTTAGGCATAATTCAACCTTCTTTTAATTAAATTTCTTAGAATATTCTTCAAGAGCAATAGAAATTATTTTCAATGATTTTTTCATATCGTCAACATTAAGCATAAATGCAAGACGAACCTCATTCAATCCCTTGCCTGGTGTTGCATAAAATCCTTGAGCTGGTGCAAGCAACACGGTTTCTCTGTTGTATTCAAATTCTTCAATCAACCATTGAGTGAAATGTTCACTATCTTTAACTGGTAATCCAATTACTATGTAAAAAGCACCTTCAGGTTTATAGTAAGTAACTCCTTTTATCTCGCTTAAAGTTTCGTAAACAACATCTCTTCGCTTTCTAAATTCTTCCACAATTGGTGATGTGTATTTGAACGGTTCTTCTAACATCGGAATGATTGCAAGTTGCTCGATTGTTGCAACTGAAAGTCGAGCCATTCCAAACTTAAATGCAGATTGAACTACATCAGGATTGTGACTTGCTAATACGCCAATTCTTGCACCACAAAGATTAAATCTCTTCGAAGCACTATCTAACAAAATTGTTTGTTGACTTATCTCAGGAAAATCCATCACACTAACAAACTCACCTTCATAAGCAAATTCACGATAAACTTCATCGCTCAACAAAAACAAATTGTACTTCTGAACAAGGTTTACAAGTCGTTGTAATTCTTCTCTCGAATAAACAGTTCCAGTTGGATTTGATGGATTGGTTATTAAAATTCCTTTTGTCTTTGATGTGATATATTTTTCAATTTCTTCTTCTGATGGAAGATGAAAACCATTATTGATTGATAAAGGAATTGGAACAAGTTTAACATTTGCAAGCGTGGCAAATCCATTATAATTGGTATAGAAAGGTTCAAAAACTATTATCTCTTCATCGGTATCACAAATTGTTGACATGGCAAAAATTATTGCTTCCGAACCGCCTTGAGTTACAATAATTTCACTTTCATCGAATTGAATTCCAACTTGTTCGAAATATTTTTTCCAAGCTTTGATTGTTTGAGGAATTCCATTTGAAGGGGCATAAGCTACGGTTGTTCTCGGAATTTTTAGTAATTGCTCATAAAAAATTGGATCAGTTGGTAAGTCTGGTTGACCAATGTTTAAGTGATAAACTTTAATTCCGTTTTTCTTCCTCTCTTCAGCAATTGATGCAAGCTTTCTTAGTGGAGATGCTTGCATTGATTTTGCACGATTTGAAATTGAAGGAATTACTTTAGTGTTAGTTTCCATTGTTTCCTCCCTTCTTCGGGACAATTTGATAAATAGAAAATTCCTCCCAACACAATATTTCATTCGCAAGAGCTTGAAGTTCCTTCTTACCTACTTTATCAATTGAAGCAAAAATTTCTTCGATTGATTTTGCTTCACCAAAATAAAATTCATTAACTGCTAAGTGAGTTGATTTTGAAGAAGTACTTTCAAGTGACATTGAAATTCCACCCTTGAGGTAGTTTCGTGCAACTTCAAGCTCATCATCTTTAATTCCATGTTCACAAACAGAACGAAATTCTTTCTGAATTAAATCAATAACTTTCTCTCGATTAGCTAAGGATGTGCTCAAGTAAACTCCAAAAACCGATGCATCATAATAATTATTAATGAAAGATGAAGTGTTGTATGCAAGTGCTTGCTCTTCACGGATTAATTGAAAAAGTCTTGAGCTCGTCATTCCGCCAATGAGTGTATTCAAAATTGCAAGTGCCGACCTTCTTTCATCTTTTACGCCAAATGTTTTCCGAGCAATACAAATGTGAACTTGATTTATATCACGATACTCTTCTTTTACAACTTGATGATTTTTTAAGTCAGGATTTGTTCGATTAAGATTTGAATTAAGTTGTGGAATATCACCCAAAAGTTCTCTTGCTTTTTCAACTACAAGTTGATGTGGAATTGGACCTGCAGTTGCGACAATTATTCGATCGGCTGAATAATTTTTTTGAATGAAGCTTTTCGTAGTCTCTGAATTGAACGAAAGAATATTATTTTCGTTACCAATGATTGGATTTGCAAGACCATGTCCTTTGAAAAGTTCTCCTTCAATCAAATCAAAAATAATATCATCAGGATCGTCATTAATCGAATAATATTCTTCGAGGATAACTTGTTTTTCTTTTTCGATTTCATCTTCAGGAAAGATTGGATTTTTTACTAAGTCCGCTAAAATTTCAAACGACTTCACAAAATTGTCGCTTAATCCTCGAACATAAAAACAGGTATGTTCCTTTGAAGTATAAGCATTTAGATACGCACCAAGTCCTTCAATACTTGATGCAATTTCTTTAGCGGTTCTGTTTTTTGTTCCTTTAAAAACACAATGCTCGATGAAGTGAGAAAGTCCGTTTAATTTACTCTCCTCATCTCTCGAACCCACATTCACCCAGATGCCAAGCGTAAATGATTTAATTGAATTAGTTTCCTGGGTTAAGACACGAATTCCGTTTTCCAGTGTAGTTTTTTCGTAGAATTTCAATTTTGTGCAGTTTTCTTGTTAAAAATTTTTACAAATATAGAAACGCCGACTTTGTTAAACAATGAAACTTTAGAGTCTATTTTTATGAAACTTAACCAAAATTCAACTTTTGAATTTTCTAAAAATTTAGCATTTCAAGTCACTGAAAAAATTTTTTATAAAAATTTTTTAACCACTCTTCATTTCTATTTAAGAAATGAAATTAAGGTGAGATTGAATTGAGATTTCTTACCAATCTTTCACTAAGATTTACAAAAGCTAATCAACTAATATTTATTCTTTAACTTCACCTTCTGATTTTTTGTTGGTCATGCTTTTTTGTCTTCGTATTTCATACAAGAACATTCCACAAGCAACTGATACATTTAATGATTCTACTTTTCCAAATAGAGGAATTTTTACAAGGAAATCACACTTATCTTCTGTTAATCGTCTCATTCCTTGACCTTCCTGACCAAAAATCAAAACTAATGGAATATCGAAATCAAATTCAGTTAAAACTTTATCGGCTCTTGAGGATGTCCCAACTATCCACAATCCTTTTGATTTTAATTCATCAATTGTTTGAGAGACATTAGTAATCTTGGCAATTGGCATGTGTTCAATTGCACCAGCCGATGCTTTCACAGTATCTTGATTGATGTTAGCAGTTCTATCTTTTGGAAGAATTATTCCATGAACTCCCATACATTCAGCAGTTCGGATCAATGCACCAAGATTTCTTGGGTCTTGAATATTTTCAAGAAGAAGAATGAATGGTTTTTCATTTTTTTCTTCAGCAACTTTTAGAATATCATCAATATCGTTGTATTCTCTCTCACCAACTAAAGCAGCAACGCCCTGTGTTGCAGTGCTTGGCGTAAGTTCTCTGAATTTCTGCTTGCTTAGAACTACAACTTTTGCTTTTCTCTTTTTTGCGAGAAATTTTATCTGATTAATCTGGTTTCCCTTTGCACCGAAAAGTATGTAAACTTTCTCAACAAAATTTTTTGATTTCAGTGCTTCGAGGACTGGCTGTCTTCCTACTATTAATGGCATATCTTCACCTTATCATTTTAGTTTGACATAAACGAAAAAAACATGAAAAATCTTGCAATTGATTTTTTTCTACTCCCAAAACCCACATTAATGGAGTAGTCTAAAGCTCTTTACTCTTCTTTATCAATAGAACCCGTTTGTCTATTTCTTTTTTGGATTGTATCGTATTTGCTTTGGATTAAATTGAACAAGTTCAGGATTTTTAGTGAGGAAATACAATCCAACTAAACCACCTGCCATAAGAACAATTGAAATCAATTGAGCTTCCGAAAGTCCAAAAAGTAATTTTGGATTAATTCGAATAAATTCAATCAGAAATCTTGCAGCACCATGCAAAATTAAAAACCACATAAAAATTTTACCATTCACATCTGTTTTCTTTCTCATATTCCATAAAATCAAAAAGATAATCACACCTAAAAGAAATTCATAAACTGGAGTTGGATGGAGCGGTGTGTTATCTGGAACGACACCATTTGGATAACTTTTTGCGATTTCTGTTCCTCTAAATGCAATTGATGGTGGATATGTTCCTTTCGAATAATCTGTTCCCCAAGGCAAACTTGTTGGGATTCCATAATCACCATCACCAGAAAGATGACAACCAATTCTACCAATTCCATATCCTAAGGCTAAAGCTGGTGCAGCTGCATCACCTAAAACTAAGAATGGTAAATTTCTTCTTCTTGAGTTAATGTAAACTGCAATCAGAGCAACTAAAAAACCACCATACCACACAAGTCCACCAGGAGTAAAAGCCTCTCCTATTGGATCTTGCAAAAACTCTTCCCAAATATCGAACAAATGAAAAAGCTTTGCACCAATAATTCCAAAAATCAAAGATAGAACCGTAACTTCTGAAGCTAAATCTTGATGAATGCCTTTTCTCTTAAACTCAATAGATAAAATATAACTTGCAACAATGAAGGCAATTGCAAGCATAAATCCATAACTATAGACAGTGAAAGGTCCAATTTTGAAAAGTTCAGGACACATTTTTCAGCTCAATAGTTCAACAAATTTTCTGTTAGTCTTTTTATCGGGAAGTTCTTTTTTGAGAGTAATCTTTTTAAACACTGGATCGATATTAAACTTAAAAAGATTTTCTTCACCACTTGACCTTCTGAAATAAAAATTATAATCGCCAGCAAGAACATCAAACTCAAGTTGAGCTCTTGCTTTGCCATAGTCGGGAAATACTTGATTATTAGTGCTCAATCCTCTCAAAGTAATGAATATATCATTTTTCTTTTTTTCAACTTCGTATGCAATGGAATATTTAAAGAATGCAAATTCTCTGAAGCTATAAATATCTAAAACGAATTTCTTAATCTTGTCGTTTTCATCTACCTCAAAATAAGGTTTGATTTGATATTCAATTTTTTCAATCCAACCTTTTTCTTCGTTAAAATGAGGTTGTTCCTTTTCGGGGACAAAATATTTTGTTTTTGCCATTGACTATCTAATTTTTTGTTTAAGATAATCGAAAAGATTATCTAAAAAAACTTCTTCCTGTTGACCTGTTGAAAGCTCTTTAACCTTAACTGAATTTTTCTCATACTCTTCATCACCTAAAATTAAAGCGACTTTAGCGTTTAATTTATTTGCCTCTCTCATCTGAGCTTTTAAACTTCTATCAAGTAAATCAATTTCGCAACTGAAATTTTTCTTTCTCAATTCTCGTACAATTTGAAAAGCTTTGAGTTTAAATTCAGGTTTTAAAACAACAAAATAAATATCTACTTTTTGTTCAATTGTATCTTCGTACTTTTCTGAAGCCAATAAAATTCTTTCAATCCCACAAGCCCAACCAACTCCAGGTGTTGGTTTACCACCAAGTTGTTCTACTAATAAATCGTATCTACCTCCACCACAAATTGCATTTTGAGCACCTAAATCACTTGATGTGAATTCAAAGGCTGTCTTTGTATAATAATCCAATCCACGCACAAGATATGGATTCTCAAGAAAAGCAACATTGTTTTTGATTAAGAAATCTTTTAATCCTTCATAATGAGATTTACAATCATTACAGAGATTATCTATTATCGAAGGTGCACCTTTTTTGAGTGGAATATCTCTTTCATCTTTTGAGTCTAAAATTCTCAAAGGATTTTTTTGAAGGCGATTTTGACTTTCAGGCGATAGCTTTTCTTTGATTGGTTCAAAATATTCGACTAATTTTTTTATAAATTTTGGTCTACAAGTTTGACATCCAACACTATTCAATAGAAGCTCAAGATTTTTAACATTTAGTTGTTCAAGTAAATCAATAGCCAAAATTATTAACTCACCATCAGCGGAAAAGCTTTTAACTCCGAAAATTTCTGCACCAACTTGATGAAATTGTCTCAATCTTCCCGATTGTGGTCTTTCCTGCCTAAACATTGGTGAGATGTAATAAAATTTATTGATTGGTCTTAACTCACCAAGATTATGTTGAATGAAAGCACGAACAACTGCTGCGGTCATCTCTGGCTTTAAAGTCAAACTTGTATCGCTCTTATCTTTGAATGTGTACATTTCTTTTCCAACAATATCAGTCTCATCACCAATACCACGAGCAAATAGAGCTGTTTCTTCAAAAATCGGTGTTCGTATTTCTGTAAAGTTATAGTTCTTCATTACTTGATGAACTATACTTTCAAGTTTCTGCCATCTAAATATTTCAGGCAGGAAGATATCTTTTGTACCTCGAATAGACTTAAACAATTTTACCCACGAAAATTAGTGATGGAAAAGATTAAACATCAAAATAATTTGATTCTTCTTTCTTAAAAATTTCAAGGACTTCTTCTTTTGATTTTGCGTTCAGTAAACTTTCTCTAAATTCATCATTATTCATCAATCTCGAAATACGACTTAATAATTTAATATGCGAACTAACCAAACTATCTTTACCAACCATCAACATAACAAGTCTAACTGGTTGGTTATCTAAGGCTTCGTAATCAAGTGGTTCTTTTGTAATTGCGAAGACAAGAATAATATCTGTAACCGCATCAGTTTTTCCATGAGGAACAGCAAATCCTTTACCAACACCAGTACTTAAAATTTTCTCTCGCTCGTAAACACAATTACGAACTTTTTCTTTATCAAGGACTTTGCCCGATTTTGCAGCAACATCAATCAACTTATCAATTAATTCGTATTTATCTTTAGCTTCAACACCTAATAATACATTATCTTCGTTTAATAATTCACTAACCTTCATTTTACTACCTTTTTTATTGAGCTGAGACCAATATTTTTTTCAGTAATTTTGTAGTGCAAAGTTATAAATAAAAAACAAATTAACATATAAGAGGCATTTATGGATATAAAAGGCAAATCAGTACTAATCCTCGGTGGTTGGGGATTAGTCGGTTTCGCAATTGCCCGACGAATCATTGTCGAGAATCCATCCAAAATTATTCTCGCTTCCTTGAACGAATGGGAAGCAAAAGAAGCTGTTGAAAATTTATCCAAAGAATTTCCTGATTATCCAAAAGAAAATATTATCCCTTGGTGGGGAAATATTTTCTTAAGACAAGAATGGAAAGACCAAAACAAAGTTGAACTACTCAAAAATCCTGAGATTCGAAAAGTCATTATTGACGACATATTAGAAGAATTAAATGATGAAATTCTTCGTGCTCAAAGTTTGTATCAACTAATTGTAACTCATAAACCTGCAATAATTATAGATAGTATCAACACTGCAACTGGAATTGCTTATCAAAACATTTACAGTGTTGGAAGAGATGTTAAAAAAGCAATCAAATCTAGAAACCTTGAACAAATCATTGAACAAAGTGAGCGATTACTTGCAACTTTGTATGTACCTCAATTAATAAGACATGTTCAGATTTTATATAAGAGCATGGAAGAAGCTGAAACAAAAGCTTACATTAAAATTGGCACAAGTGGAACTGGTGGAATGGGTTTGAATATTCCTTATACTCACAGTGAAGAAAGACCTTCAAGAGTTCTGCTCAGCAAATCTTCTGTGGCAGGTGCTCACACACTTTTGTTGTTTCTACTTGCTCGAACTCCAAAAGCGCCTATTACTAAAGAAATCAAACCTACTGCTGTTATTGCATGGAAAAAAATTGGATATGGTGAAATTAAAAAAGGTGGTAAACCAATTGAATTATTAGATCAAAAACCAGAATTGGCAATTGAACTTCAAGATACATTTAAAATAAAAGATGAAGTGCCAGTTGAAAACACTGGTGAAACATTAAAAGCAGTTTATATCGATACTGGAGAAAATGGAATCTTTTCTCGTGCAGAATTCGATGCAATTACAAGCTTAGGTCAAATGGAATATGTAACTCCTGAAGAAATCGCCGAAACAGTCGTATTCGAAATTAAAGGTGGAAATACTGGTCATGATATAATCAATGCATTAGACCACGCAACACTCGAGCCAACTTATCGTGCTGGTTACATGCAAAACTTTGCAATATCTAAAATGAAGAGACTCGAACAAGAACATCAAACCGATTCAGTTGCATTTGAAATGCTTGGTCCACCAAGGCTTTCGAAACTCTTATATGAAGCAGAAATTTTGAAAATTCTTTATGGATCAATTTTAAATGTAATTAAACAGAAACCAGAAGAAATTGCTCAGAAAGCAGAAGAACTAATTAAAAGTAATCGAGTGCTTCGTTCACAAATTATTTCAATTGGGATTCCAATATTGATGAAAGATGGTAAAAAATTAATTCGAGGTCCTGAAATCAAAATTCCACCTTACAGAGGTGAAAACGAATTGCAAATCACTCCAGAAAATATTGACCTCTGGGCTCACGATGGCTGGGTAGATTTAAGAGAAAAAAACTTTGCATTGTGGATTAAACGATTCAATCAAATCATTGAAGAAACTGAAAAAATTCCACAAGATGATACAAGCTCAAGATTTGTTAGAAATAGAGAGTTCTGGAATAACTACGAAGAAATTGATATTGGTAAAGTTGTAGGTTGGTTATTTATTTACGAAGAATCTGGCGAGCGTATGAAATCATAACTGAAAATTTAATATCTAAATGCCCCGAAATAAAATTCGGGGCTTTTTATTTTTAAATCACCATTTGAATTCAAAACTTTTCTTCCACTCTAATTTGATTTTTAGTCCTCACTTATTACTCTTCACTAACTCACTCCGAAAATTTCTTTTATCAATTTTCAATCAATCAAATCAATTAGAATTTTGGTGAAAAAAGTGGAACTATTCTTGAGTTGATAAATGTTCAGATTATAAACGGAGGTTCTTATGAAAAAACTTTTCTACAATAAATTTTTTCTTTCCAATCTATTTGTTGGTTTAATTGTGTTAACCTCATTTCTTTTTTATTCCTATTCATCAGGAATAACTGGAACTACGAGGAAAAATGGAACTGGTTGTGATTGTCATGGAATTAGTCCAACCACAAGTGTAAATGTTTCAATCACAGGTCCACAAACACTTTCACCTGGTGGCAAAGCAACATACCGATTAAGTATTAGTGGTGGACCACTTTCTCGTGCAGGAACAAACATAGCTGCAAGTTCTGGAACATTGACAGTCTTAACTGGAAGTGGATTAAAAAAGGTTGGTGATGAATTAACTCATACTTCTCCAAAAACACCTGTTAGTGGTGTAGTAACTTTCGATTTTGAGTATACTGCACCAAATTCACCAGGGACAGTTACACTTTATGCTAATGGTAATTCTGTTAACAACAATGGTTCAACAAGTGGAGATCAATGGAATTACGCAACAAATTTCGTAATACAAGTTACAACTACATCAGTAAAACCAGAATTAAGTGAGATAAAAAATTTTGAACTCAAACAAAACTTCCCAAATCCATTTAATCCCAACACAACAATTTCTTATTCACTTAATAAAGATGGTTTTGTAACATTGCAGGTCTTCGATTTATTAGGAAAAGAGATTGCTGTTCTTAAAAATGAATTTCAGAAAGCTGGTGAGTACGAAGTTTTGTTTGATGCTTCAAATTATGATTTACATTCAGGAACATATTTCTACAAGCTCACCTTAGATGGTTTTTCAGATGTAAGAAAATTCGTTTATCTAAAGTAAAATTTAGTTCAATTGTAACATCCATCTCATTGGGTTTAAAAATTTTTCTCCCAGATTATTTACAGTGTCTGGGAGATTTTTCTTTTCAAAAAATTATTTCATTACAGGAAAAATTAAGACGAAGGAAATAGAGAATTTGAAAGCTATTCAGCTCTCGAATAATTTCAAATGGTCAATTGAATTTTAGATAAGGGAACTAAGTACAAATATTAAATTATGAACCAATCATACACCATAGTAATCAATCATAAATATTTTCTGTTTCTTTGCAAAGCTTGAAATAAGATTTCTATACTTTTTCAATTAATTGCAACCGCACATACCACCAGCGCAACAACTCGAGCCTGAATAGTCGTTAGAAACATCATCGCTTCCAAAATCTGAACTATCAAAATCTGAGTCATCTGAAACTGGTTTGGCAATTTTAGATAAAAGTTTCTTATAATTTTTTGAACCGCACTTTGGACAAATAATATCTTCTAATTTTTCTTTTGTTAAATGAAGTATCTCATATTTTTGATTACAATCTGAACAACGATATTCAAATACAGGCATATCTCTTCTCCTTTCTATTTTTCTTCCTTCCAATGAAAAAGATGAAACATTCGATGAAAAACTGGTGCAAAAATAACTCCAACTGCAACAAGAAAAACTAAACCCGAATAAAGCGCATAAATACCAGCAAAAATTTTCCCTTCATCTGTTTGGGGATTTTCAAGCGGACCCATCCCACCGAGTATCATCGAAGCGTTGATAAATGAATCAATCCACGATAAATTTTCAAAAAAATGATATCCCAACATTCCAAGAAATAACGAAACTAATATCAACATTATGGAAACAACGAAATGGTTAAAAACTCGTCTATAAAATTTTTTTAGTGAAATTGGTCTTGTATATCTTGATTCATACATAATTAAATTTTACTAAAAATGGTTCAAATGGAATTCTAATTTTCTTTTTCACTATTTGATTTACATTCATCACATTGACAGAGTTTTCGTAAATATTCCCAAGTATAAATTCCAGTATTATGTCCATCTTTCCAAGAAAGTTGAATTGCATAATTTCCAACGGCTTGAATTCCTGTCAATGTAATTTGATCGAGAGTTGGAATCATAATTTGTTTTGTTGGTCCGTAATGCTTCCATAAAATTGTTTCACCATTACATGTTGCACAGGGACATTCGAGTCTTAAATGTTTAAGATCATATTTACTTAAATGTCCATCGGACCATTTAATCTCGAGAGTTTCTTTTGAAGTTTGTTTGATAGTTTCAGGATATACACTCATAATTTATCAGATGCAAAAATTTTTTTATGGTTTCAAATTAATTGAATTTCGATGGCAAAATTAGTTTAGATTTGGTTGCTTAACAAACTATCCCTCTTTCTTAAATTTTAATGAAATCGAATTGATGCAATATCTCATACCTGTTGGTTGTGGACCATCATCAAAAACATGTCCTAAATGGGAACCACAAGATGCACACTTTACTTCAATTCTTCTCATCCCATAAGAATAATCCATTTCAGTCTCAATATTATCGTAAGAGATGGGTTCGTAAAAACTGGGCCAGCCTGAACCTGAATCATATTTTGCTTTTGATGAAAACAACTCATTACCACAAGCAGCACAAAGGTAAATTCCTTTTTCTTTGTGATGATAATATTTTCCTGTGAATGGTGGTTCGGTTCCTTTCTGTCTTAAAACATAATATTCCTCGGGTGATAGAACTTGTTTCCATTCATTTTCAGTCTTAATAACTTTCTTCTTCTCTGACATTTTAACCTCAAAATTTTGAGAATTAAACAAATGTAGTTTTGTAAAAATTCACTGGAAAATTTTTGCAATTTAAAACATAATTCTACACATCGTATTCATAAATCTTAAAGACTATTAACACTCTCGTATTGGTTCTAAAACCTATTAATCTAAAATATTGAATTGTATTTGTACTAAAATTTCACAAGGTAAAACAGGTTTGAAACTTTTAAGAAAAATTATTAAATCGAGAATGTAACAGAGGGATAAAATAAAAATGAAGCAATTTGCAGTTTTTCCTTTTTGTAAGAATTTCTCTCTTTTTACTCAATCTTTACGGAATTTAATAATAATTTACGGTCAGGTGTTATTATTGTCTGATAAAATTTTATCATTCAATTATTGGAGCATCTAATGAAAACTTCAAAAATTTTACTCTTAGTTTCTTTTCTAATTATCCTTTTCGGATGTTCTAAGGACAATCCAGTTTCTAATAATAATTATTCTGGCTCGCCAATTTTGATTGCGACTTTCAAAGAAATTATCAATTTGATTGATGTGAACAACCTTAACCCGAAGAAAATCGTTTTGCAAGACGAGAACTTCAATGTTCTATTTTCTACTAATGGTGGACTAAATTTCCAAACACTTGCATTACCACCTTATGAGGTTGTTCGAAATTTATGTTTCGATAACAAAATTGAAAATCAACTTTATATTGAAAGCAAACCTGGCGAAGTAATCGTTGATAATAATTTTGGTAGTAACCGAAGTTATCTTTTATATGGCGATATAGGCCGTGTAAATAAAATCTATCCTACCAAAAATGATACTCTTGTATTGATTTACTTAACAGGTTCGTTTTGTATTCCCCCTTATGATTTATTCTGGTTAAATAGAAAAAATTTAACATGGAATTTAATGGAAAATTACAGGTATTCTTTAATCAGCAGCTTAGATAAATTTCCTCGTGGTGTCTTTGACATAAGTGATGCAATAAAAGATAATAAACATTTTATTGCCATTTCTGATTTAGCTTCATTCGGAATAATTATCACAGAAGATAATTTCCAAACCATTAATCGTTATCAAAGCAATAACCTTCTCTTCTTAAAACATGACTTAAACGAAGATGGAAGCTGGGGAATTGCATTGACCGTTTCCCTGTCGAAAGACACCATACTATACAAATCATCCGATATGTTCAAAAGCATATCTCCAATTAATTCATCAAGTTTAGTTGGTGTAAGTATCAAAGATTTCTTTTTCATCAACAAAAATACTTTGCTTCTTTATGGCAAAAATCGTGCTGGAAAATCGGTTATTCTTTTATCCACTCCCGATTTCAATAATTTCAATACTATATTAGAAGTTGAAGGT
>JAOAHM010000005.1 GCA_026415235.1 Ignavibacteria bacterium
TTTAAAACCCACTCACAATTCCAAAATGAATTTTACCTCTTGAGAAAGTGTCTCCTTCTCCAAGAGCAAAGTTTACTTTAAGCAATCCAAGTGGTGTTTGAAAAGCTGCACCAAAACCATAACCATATTTGAACTTACTTACTTTTTCATTCAAAATATCTCTGTAATAATAACCATAATCAAAAAAAGCTGATATGTAATCTGTGTAACTTGTGAGAAAACGATATTCAAAATTACTCCATAAAATTCTACTTCCTGTAAATTGATTTTCTACATATCCACGAAGTGAATTCATTCCACCAAATCGAAATAAATCGCTTATTGAAATTCCATCACCATTAATCACTTTTGTATTGATGGAGAAATAAATTAATTGATTTCTGAAAAGTAACTGAAAGATTGAAAACGAAAAATTTACTTTTTGTTGATTGTACTTTTTCGTTCCTAATGAAAGATAATCCCTCTTCAAAATATGATTAACATCGGTTTTAAAGAGCAAACCAGATTTAGTATAGACTGGATGATCACGACTATCGTAAATTACTCCAAGTCCGTATGAAATTGACGAACTTCTGTTAACATTGACAACAGCATAATTTAATTGTGGAATTACCGAAGTTGATGATAAACTTAAAGTAAAAGCAAAATTTTCTGAAAATTGTAAATCAAAATTTCCTGTGAATGTTCTCTGAAAAAATGTTGTATCTTGTTTGAATTGTCTAAATGTTGGTTGAATGTTCAATGGCAATCCTAAGAACCAAGGCTCAAAATATTTTATTTCAAGGTCTTGCGAAAAACGATCAATTCTATTCCAACGAAATGCAAATGCTCGAAGAGTACCAAATAAATTTCTCAACGAAACATTGACTTGTCCCGTAACATAACCTTTTTCTTTTGGATTTTGCGAAGGCACATAACCAATAATTCCATCAAAGGAATTTGTGTTCCCTTCCTTTACCTCAATTTCAAGAACACCATTCATGTTCTCATCAAAATAAAACTGCGGTTCCATTACAGACGAAAAAATATTCAAACGATTTAATCTTAACAAAATCTTTTTAGATAAATCGGGAGTAAATAACTCGCCCTCACCTATTCTCATCTCACGAATAATAGCAGAACGAGATGTGAATTTGTTCCCCTTAATTTCAATTCTGTTTATTGTTGAAGATTTGTTCTTTTCAAGATTGAATATCAATTCGACAAATTTTTCTTCTTCATTTTCATCAATTACTCGATAACTGAAAAATTGAATTTGTGCAAATGGATAACCATCTTTCTCAAGCATATCAATAATCTGTGTTGAAATATTGTTGACCAATTTTTGATTTAATGGTGTTCCTTTAAAAATCGAAATGAGTTTTTCAATTTGTTTTTGATTGAGAGTATCTCTCAAAAAATTTATTGATTGGACAACATATCTTTTCCCTTCATTTACTTTAATCACCTTATCAGAGAAACTTTCAGAAGTATCAATTACAATTTCACCTTCCACAAATCCATTTTGTTCTAAAAATATCTTTAGGTATGTATAGATTGTATCAATGTTTTTGGTGGAAAGAGATTTATTTTCTTCAAAGAATTTCAAGAATTCTTTTTGAACTGAAGGTGATTGGAATTGAAAAACGAAATTATCCTGTGAAAAACTTAAGGTAGTGAACAATTCAACGATTATGAGCAAAAGAAAAATTTTTTTAACAAATCTTTTCAATTCAATTTTTTGACAATTAC
The DNA here is from genome assembly GCA_026415235.1 of Ignavibacteria bacterium. Classification (GTDB taxonomy): domain Bacteria; phylum Bacteroidota; class Ignavibacteria; order Ch128b; family Ch128b; genus Ch128b. The sequence continues at coordinate 1,732 of JAOAHM010000005.1, forward strand.
TTTTTCTTTTAAAGATTGAATTAACTCAATTTCAGCTGAACAAACATCCATCATCGAAGCGTTAGCAGCACCACTTGCAGTTGCCCAAATCAAAATTTCTTCAAAAGGTAAATTGTGATGTAAAGCATAAATGAATCCTGCCATGAAGGCATCGCCACTTCCTGTTGGATTAATTGTTTCTACTTCAGGTGGAATTACTTCGTATTTGAAACCGTGATTGATTGCGTAAAATTTTTTTTCGCCATTAGTTATGATAAAAATTTTTATTCCCAGTTTATAAATTTCATCAATAGTTTTAATTACTTCTTCTTCTGTATTTAAATATAATTTCATTGAACTTTGAAACTCATCAAGATTTACATGAACAATATCTGGTTTCAATTTAAGAACTTCTGAAAGATGCGAACCATAAACATCAACCAAAACATATTTATCGTTTTCTTCAGCAAAGGAAATTAATTCAGAAAAAATTCTTAATTCGTCATCAGGATTTTCAAATCTTGGTGAGCTTCCTGAAAAAATTACCATCTCGGAATTCAAAATTGCTTTCTTGGTTTTATCTATGAACGAATCAACTTCATTTGATTTAACAATTGGTTCTGGGAAAAAATAACTTTCAAGAAATTTTGAGTCCTCAGCAACAACAAATCCTTCACGAGTTTCGTTAGAGATTGTTTGGAAAGAATTTTTAATTTCTTCTTTGTATAAAATTGACTTTAATCTTTTACCATTCTCTCCGCCTAAAAATCCTGTTGCGAGATTTTCAATTTTAAATTTGTTCAGTTGTCTTGAAACATTTATTCCTTTTCCACCTGCATTGATTTTATAATTTCTCGCTCGATTAACTTTTCCTCTTTCAACTTTTTCGAAATAAAGAACTTTTTCGAGTAATGGATTGAGAGTAATTGTAAGTATCATAAAACAATTTTTTCAAAGTTAATTTGATTAAGTTTTTGAATTGCAGCAGTTGAACCGAATTCTGTTGTTGCTATTGCACCAAAGTAATTTCCAATTCGAGCTGCTTCGTACAAATTTTTTCCTTGCAAAATTCCATAGAGAAAACCACCTGCAAATGCATCACCTGCACCCGTTGTATCTTTCGATTTCACTTTGAAAGAAGGCACAAATTCAGAATAAAAATTTTTCGAAACTAAAGAGCCTTTCTCTCCAAGTTTTATTACCAAAATTTTAATTCCAAAATTGTGAAGCTGTTCGATTGCTTTTTCAATTTTGTTTTCGTTTGTCAATTCGCTCAATTCATCTTTGTTGCACATTAAAATATCAATGTAGGGAATGGAATATTTCAAATTTTTCATCCATCGGCCTTTTGTATCCCACGCAAGGTCAATTGAAGTAATTACATTTTTTGATTTTGCTTTTCGTAAAATTTCAGCAATTGGTTTTCCATCAAGAGAAGGAAGAAGATTAACTCCTCCAATGTGAAAAATTTTTGAGTTCAAAATTACATCTAATTCTTTTTTGCCTATCTCAATTTCTTTGTTCGAACCAACTGAGTGAAAATAGCTTCGTTCTTTTTTCTTATTAATCAATAAAATTGATGTGGAGGTTGGTTCGTTGTTCGAAATTTTAATCAATGAAGTATCAACTTTCATTTCTTTCAAATAGTTAAGTATGTATTCACCGAACAAATCTTTTCCTACTGAACCAATCAAAGCTACTTTCACACCAAGTTTTAAAAGGACAATTGAAGTATTTGCACCACATCCACCTGTAAAAATTGGGAATGAATTGACTTCAACGGCTTGACCATTCTCTGGAAATTTTTCTATTGAAGGAATAAAAATATCAAAAACTATTGTGCCTATAACTGTTACATCAGGATTTTGCCACATAATTTCATCGGTATTTGAACCATTCCGAAAAATCACGATTAAGTAATCTATAATCACCAAAACCTGTGTAATCAACAAAGACAAAACTTCTGTTCAAAGTGTAATACTCCCAAATCTCGTAGGCTGGTCTATCGTAATTGAAAGGTCTTCGTTCGACATTGTTTGGTGGACCTAAGATAATGAAAACCATTCCCATATCAGTCTTCCAACCTTCCTGATAAGTTGAGAAGTGTTGATTAGCATAGTCAACTCTTCCATAATATTCATCCATCAATTCATTTTCTTCTGTGCCAGGAGTTGGGTCTTTTGATTTCCAAAAATCCATGAACTTTTCATATTTCGTTTGCTCATCTTCAATTTTCAAAAGCTCGTTTATTTTGTCACGGTTTGTGATGTAAATCATCTGCTCAATTGCTTTATTTAAATCAACAATGCTTCGAGGAACACCAACCCATCTCGAAAAAACTCGTTTGGAAACTGAGTATGAACCACGAACAATTGTATCAAGTGACTTAGCTGTGATTGTTAAAATGTATTCACCAATACTGAAATCTGATTTCTCAACTTTTAAGAAAATTGGATTGCGAAGGGAAGTCAAACGATAAGGCGTGCTGAATTCAAAAATAGTTTTGCCTTTTGAGTTGTTAATCTTGCAATTCAAATTGAAGTTACTATCTGGTGATTGATTGTAGAATTCAAAGAAAAGATAAAATCCACCTTGAGAAAAGATAATGTTGTTAGTGATATTTGGGATTACTTCTTTTCTTGAGTCAATTTCAGAATATTTAGTTACTAATAAAATGTCGCTAATGGCAAAAGCTTCACGGAATGCTCGAACATTTAGATCGGTTGTTGCGCTTGCATTCTTCTTTGATTCTTTATCTTGAACAGCAACTTTCAATTTGTAATTTCCAGGAACTAACCTGAACGACCTTGAACTTATATTACTTCCATTTCTTGAAACAGATTCAGAATATGAACCAAGAACAATTTTTTCTGTCCAGATTTTTTCAGTTACCAATCGTTCAGTTGAGTCATAAACACCAGCAGTAACTTCATACATAGCCACAAAAAAGTCACCTTCTTTCACAAAGCTTAATTGTGTGTAAGGTACTTGAATATACAAATCAACTCTTGTATGATTTGGGTCGTCACCTTTGAAGTTTAATGCATTAAAATAAAAAAATGGAATTAAAGTCCTTACACCAACCGAGTTTAGGTTTTCGACCTGACTAAAAATTGATTGAGTTGATAAGACCAAAATTGCTATTAAAAAAATTTTAATTTTCATATCACACTTCCTGCTAAATCAAATTCGAGAGCATCATCTATTTCTACTTTGTAAAAATTTCCAGGTTCAATTTCATATTCCGAATTGACATAAACAGAGTTATCAACTTCTGGTGCATCCCATTCAGTTCTACCGATGTAAGTTTTTTTGTCAATTTGTTCATCAATTATCACTTTCAAAATCTTTCCAACTTTTTCTTGATTCTTCTGATATGAAATTTCTCTTTGAATGGAGAGTATGTGATTTTTCCGAGCTTCTTTTTCACTTTGAGGTATTGGATCACCAAGTTCAAATGCTTTTGTATTTTCTTCTTGAGAATAAGTGAACACACCAAGTCGATCAAATTGAACATCATTCACAAAATCAATTAGCTCCTGAAATTCTGTTTCTGTCTCTTCAGGATAGCCAACAATTAAAGTCGTTCGAATTGCAACTTGAGGAATTTTCTTTCTAATTAAATCAATCAATTCATAAGTTCTTCGCTTTGAAACACCACGCTGCATTGATTTCAAAATCTTATCCGATATATGTTGAAATGGGATGTCGATGTATTTACAAATTTTTTCTTCTTCAGCAATCACATCAAGAATTTCTTCAGGGAATTTTGCTGGAAATGCATAGAGTAATCTAATCCATTCTATTCCATCAACTCTTGCAAGTTTTCGAAGAAGATTTGCAAGTTCTCTTCTACCATAAGTATCAAGTCCGTAGTAAGTTAAGTCTTGAGCAATTAGAATAATTTCTTTTGCTCCATTACTTGCAAGAAAATTAGCTTCGTTGATTACTTCTTCGATTGATTTTGAAACATGTTTTCCTCTAATCAAAGGGATTGCACAGAAGGAACAAGGATTATCACATCCTTCTGAAATTTTTAGATAGGCAAAATGTTTTGGAGTTGTGATTAATCTTTCACCAAGAAGTTCTTTCTTCAAATCGTATCCAAGTTCATTCAAAACTCCACGATAATCAGTTACACCAAAGTAAGCGTCCACTTCGGGAATTTCTTCAGCAAGTTCTGTCTTGTATCGTTCTGAAAGGCAACCCATCACAACGACTTTTTTCACTTTGCCAGATTTTTTCAAATCAATTGCTTCTAAAATTGCTCTAATTGATTCATCTTTTGCGTCGTTGATAAAACCACAAGTATTAATAACGATGTAATCTGCTTTCTTTGAATTTTCAATAATCTCAAGCCCATTCGCTTGAAATTGACGCAATAAAATTTCTGAATCAACAAGATTTTTACTACAACCAAGTGAAACTAAATTTACTTTTTTATGTCCGTTCTTAGTATGCATAGTTCAAATAAAAATAAATAAAAGGTGAAACAAACAATAAACTATCAAATCTATCTAAAATTCCTCCATGACCTGGTAAAATGTTTGAAGAATCTTTCACTCCAACATCTCTCTTAAACATAGATTCAACCAAATCACCAATCTGACCAATTACACCAACTACCAATCCCATGTAAATAACATCGAACCAGCTCAAAAAATTCAAAAGCAAGAATTTACCAGCAACAAAAGTTAGAATAGCAAATACAAATCCAAAGATTGCTCCTTCAACACTTTTCTTTGGACTTATTCGCTCAAATAGACGATGCTTTCCATATGCAGTTCCACCAAAGTATGCAGCCGAGTCACAAATCCAAATTGAAGCCAACATTACCATAATCACATAAGCACCTTTGATGTAGTCAAATTCAAATTTTTCTCTTATTCCAATTAAAGTTGAATAAAACAAACTAAGAAACAAAGCTCCAAAGATTGTAATTCCAAGATTTATAAAAGAATTATTTTCTTCTTTTGAAAGATTAAGCATTGAGGTGAATGCAATAAAAAGAAAAGTTACTGGTAGAAAGAATTCGATACTTTTAGTATAAAAAAGATAAATCACAATAGCAGCATAGAAAAATCCTGATACATAATCTGGATTAGCTCCCTTCTTCTCAGCTAATTGAAAAAATTCATAGAGCGTTAAAAAAATTATTGCTGCAACAAAAAGGGCGAAATAAATTTTTCCGAGATAAACAATCAAAAGTATTAATGGAATTGCAACAACACTTACTAATACTCTGCTTAAAAGGTTTGGAAATTTGCTCATTCATCTTCCTCTAAATCTTGATTAGAAAGTCCTTCAATCTTTTCTAAAATTTGTTTTGCCTCTTCAACACGAAACTTTGGAACTAAAACTTTTATTTCCCCAAGTTCACCTCCTAAAGGGAAAGAAGAATCTTTCTGCTCGAGAATAACGCTTTCAATACCTGCTGTTTCCAAGTTTGTTCTAACCATTTCAGCTTCGTAAAGATGAGGTGTAGAATAAACTTCATCCCAATCTTTATATTTCTCTAATGATTCATCATACACTGGTTTTTCTACCAAAAGACTTCCGCAATCAGCGCAGGTTATAACGGTATCTTCATATTCGGAATTACAATTTGGGCAGATTTTCATTGGTGTTTTCCTCTAAATTTTTTCGTTTGGATATTTGTCGTTTCAATATTAGTAAAGTGAATACTAATAACAAAGTAGAAAAGAACAGAGCGAAATAAAGTGTAATTAGCGGTACATCTGGTTTTGGTTGAGCTGAAAGTACATCTTCGGTTTTATAAATCGCATAAATTGTAATCGAAAAAAAGTTGTTGAGAAAATGAAGTATAACTGCAATGAAAATTGAGTCGGTCAAATAAACTATGTAAGAGAAATAAGCTCCAAGAACAAAAAGCGGAATTATTGCAAAAGGATTGAAATGAAAAATTGCAAAGATTAAAGCTGTTAAGATAATCGCCCAATGAATTTTCAATCTTTTTTCAAAACTACTTTGAACAAATCCTCTAAATAAAAATTCTTCACAAAAAGCTGGAACAAGAGCAACGCTTATCACAACAGAGATATAATCTAAAACATTTTCAATTACAAGTATTTCTTTGTAAGATTTCTGAACAAGTTTATCCAGCTTTTCGAGAACATCGGTAATTTGTTTTACAACAGGATAATTATTCTTTAATATGTCAATGTAATAGGTTTGAATGTAAAGATAAATTTGCGATGCAAATACAATAACAACCAATCCAACGATAGATATTAGTAATTCAGTAGAATTGAACTTTCTTATTCTGAATGTATTTGTGAAGTCATTGTAAATAGCTTTTGCAAAGAAGATACTCAAAAGGAGCATGAAAAGAATTTGACTTATTGAAGTAAAAAGTCTTACATAACCAGCATTCTCCTTTGTTATTTCAAGTCCTACAAATTGTAATGTCAATAATCCACCAACAAATTGATACATGAAAAAAGAAACAAACAAAACAAGAAAAGCTGCACCAATTGGTGAAATAAAATATCGTTGATAATTTCTTTCAAACTTTACCAATATAACCTCCACGATTAAGCATAATGTTTAATCATTGCAGCAAGAAGTGGAATCATTATCTCGTGATGACCAGTGAACATAAATCCTTTTCCACCATCTTGCGTTGGTCGTTGAACTACATTTACTCTTGGTCGGTAATGTTGAATAAAATCAAAATTAGCAGTAGTGAAATCAAAAACTTTGTAACCAAGATTTCTCGCAATTGTAAGCGCTTTTAGAAAAACTTCTGGTAAAATTACATTCGAACCTATGTTAGCAACTACTCCACCATTTCCAATTCGAGAAACAACTTCACATAAAATTTGAAAATCGTTTAAGCTTAATCTACCAATTGCAGAGCCATTCACATTTGGGTGTTGATGAGTTATATCCGTTCCAATTGCAGCATGAACGGTAATTGGTTTATCTAACTCATAAGCATTATAAAGCAAACTTAGATTTTTGTTTTTCGCTTTCCTTGCTTTGATTTCAATTGCAAGAGCTTCACCATAACCAATGTTTGAATGTTCGTATTTCGACAAAGTAGAATTAATAAACTCTCCAGTTTCTTCTGCCATTCCAAAACTTCCATCAGTAATTCCAGCAGCTACATCTTCCGATGTTTTTCCAAAGAATGCAATTTCGGAATCATGAATTGCACCTGCACTATTCATCGCTATTGCTGAGATGAAATCGTTTTTCATCAAATCAATTAAAATTGGACTCAAACCAACTTTAATCACATGAGCACCAATCATAAAAATTATTGGTTTCTTTTTCTTCCGTGCTTTTACAATCAATTGAGCGAATTCCTTCAAATCATTAACTGCTAAAAATTTCGGAAGCGAATTTATGTAATCAGAGAATGAATCTTTTTTTGGATCAAAGGTCTTTGCAAGTAAACTTAATTCGACTTTACTCTTTCTTTGTTGTATTGAGTAAGTTTTTACTTTTGATAAATCAATTTTTTTGTACTTCGACATTACAGTTTTGCCTTAAGTGGTGATTTCAATCCTTCGTATGCAGTTAATTCACTATCAATTGCACCAATAACAACTTTCGTTTTAACCTTAACTGGCATTTTCACATCGTCGTCTGTCAACCAAATTAAAATACTACCTTCCGATTTGAAAAGTCCTCCTTCTTGAACAAGTGGTTCAACGACAATGCATCGAAACTTTCCTGCTTTAACTGTAACAACTTCTTTTCCGTGATAAAGTACTTCAAGGTCATAGGTTTTATCTTTATAGAAATTTTGAAGTTTTATTTTATCACCCTTTTTGAAATTCGAAAAATCAAGTGTTCTTACATAAAAGAATGCAGAAACAATATCGTGAACATAAGGTGGAATTTTATAAGTTCCTTCAGAAGTTTTAGCTACATTTCTTCTTTGGTCAAAAAATGCGCTGAAATCTCTTGAATATTTACCTTCACGAATGTGTTGCTCAAATCGCCATGGAAAGATTCCTTCTACATCAAGATAAGTTTCGTATCTATCACGAACTTTGAAGAATGGGTCAAATGTTGGAACAGTATTCACTTCAAATTTAATTCTAAAAACTTTACGACCAGCCATTGTTTTGATTTCAGGAATTGAAAAAGTTGCAATCCCAGCAGTTACAAATCCATAGTTTACATCAAAAGTTAATTTTTCACCAAGTCCAAAAGCTTTGTTTTCAATTTTTCTAAACTCTGATGATTGAGTAAATGCGAAGAGAGGGATTATGAGTAAGAAAATAAATTTTTTCATGTTTCATTCTCTTTTGATTATCAATTTTTCGATTTCCTTATAAACTTTGAAGACATCAATTGATTCCATGCAATTTAATCTTTTGCATTGTTTGGTTGTGCAATCTGAGCAATCAATTTCAGGTTCAAATATAATTCTTTTTTTGGTAATCGGACCCCATCGAGTTTTAGACGCAACTTTAATCTTAGGATAAAATGAAATTACCCAACAACCAGCAATCGCAGCAAGATGAGTAGGACCTGTCGAGTTGCCAACATAGATATCAACAATTGAAAACAAATTAAACAACTCGATAAGATTTAACTCGCCAGCAAGGTTATGAACTTTGTAATCAAAATTATTAAACAATTCAAATAAGAATAGATAATCTTTGTTTGTGCCTGTGAGAATAATTTCAGCGTTAGTATTTTTTTTAATTAGCTTAGCAAGTTCAAGAAAATTTAAATAATTCCAATCAACAGCCGAACCACCACTTGAAATGTGAAGAACAACTATTGGTTTTTCTAAATCAATTCCAAACTTGTCAATTTTCTTTCCTATGGATTTTTGATATTCAATACTTGGTTTCAAACCGAATTTTATTTCATCAAGATTATTATGATTTTTAATTCCAATCGGCTCGAGCAAATCCAAATTGTATAATGCTTCGTGCTTGATGCTTTCTTTTCTATGATGTGGGACTCTTTTATTAAAAAGGAAGGAATAGGCTCGGAATTTTGTCCCTATTCGAGTTTTAATTCCTGCGAAGAAAACAGCCAAGGCATTTCGCAAAGTTGGTCGAGCAACAATTGCACAATCAATATTCTTTCGACGCAAAATTTCTACTAAATCGAAAAATCCAACTTTATCAGCAGCAATTACTTCGTCCACAACTTCAGATTTTGAAATCAAAGGTGCTGTATATGAATTTGCGAGAAAGTAAATTTTTGAATCTGGAAAATTCTCCTTCAGCTTTGCTGCAACTGGCAAAGTTAATACTGCATCGCCTAATCTATCAGTCCTTACTATTAAAAATTTCATTGTGAATTTTTACTTTTTGGAGACGAATTTGTTTTCTCGAATATAAAATCGCAACGGTAATTCTTTCGACTTTTCGATTCCAATTCGTGTTGTAATCACAATATCAAAATTTTCTTTTGTTTCAGGTTCAGCGATAAAAATTTCTTCAGAAGTTTTTAAATCAACTCCATTTAATTTTTTATCAATTCGTAGAGCTTGACAAAGTTTTGCAGGTCCATTAGTTAAAATATGTAAATCGTTTTTGTTACGGAATTTTTTCATTTGTTCAATTCCGTCAATTGGTTCGAGTGCACGAATCAAAACTGCCGAGCCTTTACCTTCTTCACCAGTTACGACATTAAAGCAATAGTGCATTCCATAAGTGAAATAAACATAAGCAAGTCCTGCTTTACCAAACATTACTTTATTTCTTTCAGTAATACCAACTGCTGAATGTGAAGCTAAATCGTTTTCGTCTAAGTAAGCTTCGGTTTCAACAATTTTTCCAGAGATAATTTTTCCTTTGTAAACTCGAACTAAAATTTTTCCAAGTAATTTTTTTGCTACTTCTTCAGTGCTTCCTTCGAAAAAGTTATGGTTCACTCTTTTATAATTCATGATATCAGAAAAATTTTGATTAACTAAGAAAGCCTCAAACAGGATTGATTTTCGATTTCAATAACTCGAGTTGTTTTTCATAATAATCTTTACGAGAAGGATTTTTTTGCATTAGCTTAATCAAAATGTTATAAGCTTTATCAAACAAACCTTGATTAACTAAAATATGATACATTGTTTCAGTTACAATTTCAGGTGTTTCATTTGGTGGTTCGTAAACTTTATCAAAGTTTGGATCGGCTTTAATGATTAGTGTTTCTGCATTTTCAAATTTTTCTAATATTTCTTCTAAATCAGATTTCTGAATTTGTTTTCTTTTCAAAATTGAAGCGGATTGAGTTTCAGTTTGTTCGCCTTTCATTCGAGAACGGAATTCTTTATTCGTAATTTTATCAATTAAAAATTGTGCAGTTTGACAATTGGGTGAAAGTTTCAATACTTTTTTCAAAGCTAAGAGAGCTTCTTCGTCTCTTCCTTTCTGCATTAAAATTTTTGCATGAACGATGTAAGCCGTTGAATAAAGTTTGAATTTCTTCAAACCATTTTCTATTACAATCAATGCTTCGTTTACAAGTCCTTTGTTGAAAAGAACATCAGCATATCTTGCAAAAAGTGGTGAGTTAGGATTTTTTGATAAGTATTCTCTCAAACGATTCAAATCAAGATCGTAAGAGATTTTCACTTCTTACTCTCCAGAGCATGTTTAATTGACATCACTGCAATTACTCCATATCCCAGAAAATACATGGATAGAAATGGAATTGCTGCAATCTCTGAAAAGTAAGCTGCAAGTCCAATCCCAAATAATGCCCAAAGTGCAAAAATCAGCTCGAGCAAAATCATTGGACTAATTTTTGTAACGGCATATTTTCTCTTTTTCGGATGTGGATTATCCAAACTTGTTTCGATTCTAAATTTTGGAGTTCGAACAAATTCACTTTTCTTGTTGAATAATCCTTCAATTACTGCTCGAGTATTGTTCAAAGCAAAGCCCATGCTTCCTGCCATAAAAACAGGGAAGAGATAAATTCTTCTTTTCCAATCGGGATAAACATCTTTTTGAGAGTACATGTACATTAAGAAAGAAGAGATAAATGCAAGAGTGAAAATTGACATGAATGCAAAATACTCATCATAATTTCCAGTATTCTTCACATAGACAAGTGGAACTGCAAGAATTCCAGCAAGAACAATTAATGGGAAGACAATGTTCATTGTAAGATGAAATGTTGAATACAATTTAAGTTTAAGAGGAATACTTGATTTCCAAACAAGTGGAAGAATTTTTTTTGCAGTTTCGATAGCGCCCTTTGTCCATCGGAACTGTTGATTTTTAAGTGCATTAATTTCAATTGGAAGTTCAGAAGGTGAAGTGAAATCGTTAATGAAAATAAACTTCCAACCTTTTAGTTGTGCTCGATAACTTAAATCTAAATCCTCAGTTAAAGTATCGGGTTGCCAATTGCCAGCATCGTAAATACAAGCTTTTCTCCAAATACCTGCTGTACCGTTGAAGTTGATGAAAAATCCTGCTTTGTTTCTAACTTGTTGTTCCATCACAAAATGACCATCGAGGGCAAGAGCTTGTGCACGAGTTAAAAGTGAATATTCTGAATTGAGATGTTCCCATCTGGTTTGAACCATACCAACTTTTGGATCGGTAAAGTAATGAATTGTTCGATTGAGGAATTCAGGATTTGGAATAAAGTCAGCATCAAAAATAGCGATGAACTCAGCATCAGTTCTTTCCAATCCTTCTTTCAATGCACCTGCTTTGAATCCTTCACGTTTATCTCTATGATAATATGTAATGTTGAATCCTTCTTTTTTCTTTTCTTCCACAATTTTCTTCAATACATCTTGAGTTTCATCAGTTGAATCATCAAGCACTTGAATTTCCATTTTATCCTTAGGATAATTAATCTTACACACTGCTTCAATCAATCTATCAACTACAAGTGCTTCGTTGTAAGTTGGAAGTTGAATGCACACTTTTGGTAGTTCTTCAAATCTTCCTTTTGGTTCATACTTTACATCTTTGAATTTATTGTAAAGATAGACTAAGAAGAAGCCGTGCATTCCATAAAAAAACAAAATGGAAAGTGTAATTAAATAAGCCGTTAAGATATAATCTTCTATTACCAAGTTTAACCTCTCTACTGTTTTGTTACCAATCTGAAACTGTTGCAATCAAAATATCTTCAGTGAGATTTTCGATTGCTTTTTGAATTGCCTGCTGTTTTGCGACTAATCCACCATCAGCAGCGTAATCGCTGTACTGAGAAAATGTTTTTTCCCACAATTGTTTTTTTGAGCGTTGATCTAAAAACTTAACACGAACTGAAATCACAACTCTTCTCGAATTCACTCGCTCGTTGCCAGTTATAACAAAAGGTTCATCTCGAAGTGATGTAATTATTCCTTCAAGTATTGTATCAGAAAATTTTCTATCTACAACTTGAAGCGAATTATCTTGAATAAATTTTTGAATTAAAACATTAGTAAGATTTTCTCTTAGTCCTGCTTCGGTATATCCACTAATGTCATCAAAGACAGGAATTGCAACTGTCTTCATATCAGATGGAATTGAAGCGCCAGTAAAAGAATATGCACATCCACCTAAAATTATCGCAAGCAAAATGTAACTAAAATGTTTAATCATCCCATTTGAAATTCTTTTAATTTACGATAAAGAGTTCTTAAACTTATCCCCAAAATTTCAGCTGCTTTCTTTTTATCAAAGTTTGCTTGAATTAGTGCGTTTTTGATTGCTTCTTTTTCTTGATCTCTCACAGAAACAATTGCAAGATTTTCAGTTTCGGGAATAATCTCTTCAACTTTATGGTGACGATTTAATAATGCTTCTTTAATGTCCATTAAATCTTTTTTAATCTCAAATAGTGCTCGATAAATAAATTCACGATCTGCTACATCTGCAGGTTTATTTAAGAAAATGGGAAGATTTCTTTCTTTGTTATCAAGTGTAATTGGCTTAAGATATTTTTCAAAATCTTCAATTTTCAAAATTCCTGTTTTGTTCAATGCAGCAGCAGACTCAACAGCGTTTTTTAATTCACGAACATTTCCAGGCCAGGAATATTCCATTAAATAATCATAAGTTTCTTGAGCTACTTCAAGCTTTGGAATTTTATTTCTTTCGCAAAAATCTTCCAAAAATTTGTCAACAAGAATTGGAATATCCTCTTTTCTTTTACGAAGTGGTGGAATTTCAATGGTTACTGTTCTTAGTCTATAATACAAATCCTCACGAAATCTTTTCTTAGCAACTTCTACTGCCAAGTCTTTGTTTGTTGCAGTAATGAAACGAACATCAACTTTGATAACAGTTTCAGCACCAAGTCTTAAAATTTCTTTTGTCTCAAGAACTCGAAGAAACTTTACTTGAAGTGATAAAGGTAATTCACCAATTTCATCCAAAAATAAAGTTCCACCATCTGCAAGTTCAAAATAACCTTTTCGAGACTCAACAGCACCAGTAAAGGCACCACGCTGATGACCAAAGAGCTCGCTTTCAATCAATCCTTCGGGAATTGCACCGCAATTAACACTTAGCATTTTTTTATTAGCTCTTGGACTTAATCCATGAATTGCTCTTGCAACTAACTCTTTGCCAACACCACTCTCACCATAAATCAAAACAGTAATATCGGTAGGAGCAACTTGATGAACAACTTCTACCATTTCTTTCATAATTTGAGAGCGATAGCAAATCCCAAACTTTTTTTGAAATTCCTTGTGGTCAATCATAAATGGAGTTTGCTCTGAATTAAATCACAAAAGGCAAACAAAATTAGTGAAAAAGTGAGTAAAATTCTTACTTGATAAAAGATAGGTAAGAAAGAATTTCAAAAAGATTAATTACTGTGAAGTAACCAAAATTCCATCAACTTTAAATTTATTTTTCAAATTTTGAATTTCGTTTCTTGCTGAGTTTTCGCTTTCGTAATCGCCTACAAGAACAACAAAAAGTTTTTTTCCAGCAATTTCTTTTTCAGTTATCCGTGTAATATAACCAGTGAATTGAGAAGCAAACTTTTTTGCATTTGCTTCATTTGAGAAAGCTCCAACTTGGATTTGATATTTAGTCAATTTTTGTGGAATGCTTTTTTGTGTTTGATTTGATGCTAATGTTGTATCAGATAAAATTTTCTGTTCAAATTTTGGTTGGTTCGTAATTCGAGATTCACTTCGAACTTCTCTTTTCAAATATGTGAGATATTCAGATTGTGGAAATGTTTCTTTTAACATTCGGGCATATTTATCAGACTCACTAAAATCACTTCTTGAATAATGATATTGATAAAGCTTGAATAAAGCATCATCTTTTAAATCAGTTTCTTCAGTTGAAAACACAACTTCACGATAAAGTTTTGCTGCTTCTTTTCCATCTTCACTTAAAATTGCTTTAAGAAACTTTACAGATGCTGAGGATGGATTATCTTTCTCGAGACTTACCAAAAGAATTCGAGCTTTCTCTGTCTCACCTTTTTCGATATCATTAAGCAACTTTTTTATATCTAATTCCTGTGGAAAAAGGGAATTCCAAAAAATAATCAATAAAATAAAAATCAAGCTTTCAATTTTTCTCATAAGTATTTTGCAGGACTGGGAGCTTTTCGATTTTCTCTGCTTTTTCAGCAAAAAGCGTTGCAGAATTTGCTCGAACAATTGTGGCTATGCAATAATCACCAATTTCGAGTCCATCTTTTGGAAGAATAACTATCTTGTTAGTATCTGTTCTTCCCATATAAAAATCTTTTGACTTTTTACTGAAGTCTTCAACTAATACCTCAACCTGTTTACCAATTAATTCTTGATTAATCTCGTAGGATATTTTTTGTTGTAGCTCGATAATTTCATTTAATCGTCGTGTCTTAACTTCATCGGGCACATCATCTCCCATTTCCCAAGCTTTTGTTCTTTCACGAGCAGAATACTTAAACATGAAAGCACCATCGTAACGCACCTCTTTTAAGACTTCAAGCGTCATCTTATGGTCTTCTTCTGTTTCGGTTGGAAAACCTGCAATTATATCTGTCGAGAAACTTACTCCTGGAATAATTTTTCTTGCTTTTTCAATTCGTTCAAGATAATGTTCAACAGTGTAAGTTCTATTCATCAATTCAAGAATTCGATTTGAGCCTGATTGAATTGGTAGATGAATGTAATTACAAATGTTTTCGTGTTCAGCAATTGTATAAATTAATTTATCAGAAAAATCCTGAGGATGTGAAGTTGTAAATCTTATTCTCATTGTTGGTGCAGCTTTTGCAACAGCTGAAAGCAAATCAGCAAAATCGTATTCACCGTCACGGTAAGAGTTTACATTTTGTCCAAGTAGATTTACTTCTTTGAAACCTCTTTCATAAAGTGACTTAACTTCATTAACAATACTTTGAAGTGGGCGACTTCTTTCTCTTCCTCTTGTAAAAGGAACAACACAAAATGTGCAGAATTTATCACAACCGCGCATCACCGCAATCCATGCTGATATTCCATCTTCACGATATGGTTCAATATCGTCGTAAGTTTCAGTTCGGCTTAATCTAACGGCGATTCCTTTCTCACCAATCAATGCATTATCAATCAACTCTGGAACTCTTCGATACTCATCAGGTCCAACGATTAAATCAACTATCTTTTCTTCTTCAATCAATTTTGAACGAAGCCTTTCTGCCATACAACCAAGAATTCCGACTACAAGATTAGGTTTATGTTTTTTAATTGCTCGAAAAGCACCAAGCCTACCATAAATTCTTTCTTCTGCATGTTCACGAATTGCACAGGTGTTTATCAATACAACATCTGCTTGTTCGGCTTCGTTCGTGAATTCATATCCGTTTTTCTTTAAGACACCTTGTACAATTTCTGTATCGGCTAAATTCATCTGGCAGCCATATGTTTCAATGTAAATCTTTTGTTTGTTCATCTCCTCTTTTCCTAAAATTTTTTGAGGGAAAATTCATTTACGCTTAGCAAATTTAATTTTTTGAAGATACTTAAACAAAGTTCAGAAGTTTCAAGAATTTTTACGCTTTTCTAATTAATAAATTTCAATCGATGATTTTTTAGTTAATAGAACTCTTCACAAATGATTTTATAAGTAACTGGAGCGAAATATTTAGGAGTGATTTAAAATAAAAAAGTCCCGCACAAAGGCGGGACTCTGACTTAACCTCCCCACAAGGCTTACTTCAAGAGCACCATCTTCTTAGTTGCCTGGAATGATGGTGTTTCCATTCTGTAGAGATAAACACCACTTGTAACCTTCTGCCCACGATTATCCTCTCCGTTCCAGGTAACTTTGTATGAACCAGGTGCCAAATTATCATCAACAAGTACTTTAACTAACTTACCGATCGAATTATAAACTGCTATTCTTACTCTTTCAGATTTTGGTACATTAAATTTAATTTCGGTCGTTGGGTTGAATGGATTTGGATAGTTCTGGCTCAGGTCATAAGTTGTTGGAATATTGTTGTCAGTAATTTCAACACCCGTCAATATTGCTAATGATTTTCTCAATACATCAATTGTGAACTTCGCATTGTGCATTCCGTAGCTATGGTCACCGTAAATCAATCTGTAGTTATAGTATGCTTTTCTCATATTCAAGTTATTAGCATCACGAATCATTGTCCAGCTAATTGAGTCAATTCCAACTGGAGGTAATGCAATTCGGATGTTTTTCATCAAACCATCAACTTCTTTACGAATACTTTCAATGGTTCCATCACCATCAAAGTCTGCAGCAGCAATAAAGTCTTCAAAACTTTGAATTTGTGGACCATGGCAACCTTGGCAAGCCTTTACATGTTCATAACCAGATTGTGGATCTCTCAAATGCATTGAGTGACCACCAACTTTGTTGAATGCAACTGTACCAGTATCGGTAGTTGGATACATATGGCATCCAACACAACCATCCTGAACAACAAATTTATGATTTGTTGAAATGAATGGCGTACCGAAATCTGCAGCGTTAACACCGAGTAATACATCACCCTGTGTTGAATAGTGTGGACCCCAAGTTGCTGAAGTTACATTAGTCTGTACATAAGTTGCTGCATTTCTACGAGCAATGTGGCAATTCATACAAACTTTGCCCTTACCACCAAGAGTAATTTGCTGACCGGTAGCGAGTGTATCGTATCCTGCAGGAACTGTTCTTAAGCTATATGGTTGTCCATTTCCATGTGGGTCATGGCAAGTTGGGCAACCGATGTGTGTTAATTGTGCTTGAATCATTCCACGAGTATCAGTTCCCTGACCTTTTGAACGATTAATAAATCCTCTACCGTCATGGCAACGGATGCAGTTATCAAGTGTGTTGCTCATGTAAGTTGGTGCTGTAGATTGGGCAAAAGATGAAGACCAAATTGGATTGGAGTGACCAGAGTTCATCCATTGTGCGTATTCATTGTAATAAGTTGGGCTATCATGGCATTGACCACATGCATCTGATGCATAATCAATTGAAATTTTATCTTTAGAACCACCCATGGAGTGTTCACTTCCTGGACCGTGGCAGCTTTCACAACCAATTGTTGCAAATTGTACAAGGCTCGGGAAACGAGTTTTTAAAGTATCCCAATTTCCTGGTTTTGGTGGTGCGTAATTTGACCAAACCCATCCAAGTTGAGCAGCTCTGTCATCAAAACCATCGTTTGCTGCTGCTTTGGTATTGTCATATCCAGTTGTATGGCATTTGAAGCAGAATGTACCATAAACCGATGGACCAGTAGTTATTCTGGTCTTAAAGAAATTAGCATGAGACGATGCCTTCCAATTATTAAATATTCCTGTGAATTTTGGGCTACCACCATGGCAGGACATACAATTTGGAAATACTGCTGCAATGTTTTCAAAACCACCAACACCAACATATTTTGCAGCATAGATTGTTATAGTAGTATCGTCGGTACCTGATGCGGTTGTAATAGTTAATTTAACTCCATAGGCACCAGTTCGATCTGCCATAAAATATGCCCAGCTTTTATTAGCATAAGGATAGGTAAACGCAGCTGTAGAACCTGATGGTCTTGAAGTGAATTCCCATACAGCATTTGTAATTGGTTCTGCATTACCAATATTTTGAGCTGAGAGATATACATAAGTCTCAACTCCGATTACATGTAAACCAGCAGAAACCGATTGAGTTGGGAAACCTAATTTACTCAATCTATCCGGAGTTACTGGTTCAATTTTAATATTTGCTCTTTGGGCAAATCCCAAAGTAAATAAACAGAGAAGCAACAAAATTGTAAATAACTTTTTCATAAGTCTCTCCTACTATTTTTTCTTTTTTATTCCAAAAACCATTCCACTTAACAACTATTGAAATTAATTAATATTTTGATTTTGGTTCAAAGATTAAGTGTAGAATTTATCAATTTTGAAAAAATACATTTTAGCTCTTATCAATTTTGATTAGTGAACAATGCTGTGCAATAACAAAGCTTTTACTTAAAGACCGAGTTTAAAAAATGACTTTCCCCCCTCTTATATCAAGCAATAATTGAAAATTTTGGATTGAATAATCTCTTCAAAGATTTATAATTTTTTTCGACCAATCGAAAGATTATACTCCAAGTTTAATCATCATCAAAAGTGAATGGCATTATTAAAAAATTGAAAAATACAATGAAAAATTAGAGATTATGAGTTAAATTGTGTTTATGGAAAAGCGTTTTAAAATTTTAGTTTCAAACGATGATGGAATTTATTCCGAAGGAATTATTGCCCTTCGAGAGGCTATGCAAGAAATTGGTGATGTATATGTTTATGCACCACACAAACAACAAAGTGCTGTAGGACATGCAATAACTACTCATCTTCCACTAAGAGTAAATCCATATTATATGAATGGCGATTTTTTTGGTTATGCTGTAACTGGAACTCCTGCTGATTGTATAAAACTCGCCGTGACCACTCATATGACAGAAAGACCAGATTTAATTGTGTCAGGA
>JAOAHM010000096.1 GCA_026415235.1 Ignavibacteria bacterium
TTGGATGCTCTTGTTAATTCAGCAGGTATTCTGAGGAATGGAACAATTGAAAACACTACCTTAGATTCTTGGAACGAAATGATTGAAACAAATTTAACTTCCATTTTTCATTTGATGAATTTATGTATACCATTACTTGAAAAACGAAAAGGTTCAATTGTAAATGTATCGAGTGTGACTGGACTTCGTAGCTTTCCAAACATTTTAGCATACTGTGTAAGTAAAGCTGGAGTTGATCATTTAACTCGTTGCTCTGCACTTGAACTTGCTCCAAAAGGAATTCGAGTTAATGCTGTTAATCCTGGTGTTGTTGTAACAAATTGTCATTTGAACTCTGGTATGGATAAGGAGACTTACAATAAGTTTCTTGAACATAGTAAAACAACACATCCAATCGGAAGAGTTGGAAATCCAGAAGAAATAGCTGAATTAATTTTCTTCCTTGCTTCTGAAAAAGCAAGTTGGATTACTGGCGAAACTATTGCAATTGATGGTGGAAGACATTTAACATGCGCAAGGTGATATATGAAAAATTTCAATTTTAATGCGCTAATCTTTACAATATTTTTAATCCCATCACTTTCTTGTTCTTTCTTTGAAGATGATGATTACATTTACTATCAGTGGGCATCGGTTGATAAAGTCGAAGTAATTAATAATCAAAATGGGAAGTTAGACTTAAAGATTACACTCTCCGTTCCAGACCCATGTCATGAATTTCATACGAAAGAAGTGAAAACATCTAACGATACACTTTTTGTCAAGTATTATTCAAAAGTCAAAAAAGGAACAGTTTGTATTCAAATAATTGGTGAAATAAGCATTCGAGACACATTTCAACTTCAATCGGGCAAAACATATTTGTTCAGATTTTATCAACTTGAAAATAAATACTTAGACACTTTAATAAAGGTCAATTAACCATCATGCAACCAAATGTAATTTTGGAAACAAATTTTGAAAACCTCAAACTCTTAAAGAGAGGAAAAGTAAGAGATATTTACGATTTAGGTGATGCTCTTTTAATTGTCTCGACAGATCGAATTTCTGCTTTTGATGTTGTGATGAATGATGGTATTCCATTCAAAGGAATTGTGCTTACAAAACTTTCGGAGTTTTGGTTTCGATTTACAAATGAGATTGTTGAAAATCATCTTATTACAACTGATGTAGAAAAATTTCCTTCCCAATGTGAACCATATAAAGAAATCTTAAAAGACCGTTCCATGTTAGTGAAAAAAACTGAAGTCATCCCAATCGAATGTGTTGTGCGTGGTTATCTTTCTGGCTCAGGTTGGGAAGAATATAAAAAATCAAAATCGGTTTGTGGTGTTCAACTTCCCGATGGACTTGTTGAAAGTGATAAACTTCCATATCCGATTTTTACTCCTGCTACAAAAGAAGAAATCGGTAAACATGACATAAACATCACCGAAGAAGAAGCAAAGAAAAAAGTTGGCAAAGAAGTAATTGAATTTGTTAAAACTAAATCACTTGAAATTTACAAAGCCTGCTTTGATTATGCTTTTACTCGTGGAATAATTATCGCCGATACAAAAATGGAGTTTGGGAAAATCAATGATAAAATAATTTTAATTGATGAGTTGCTCACACCTGACTCGAGTCGTTTCTGGCAAATTGAAAAGTATAAAGCAGGACAACCACAGGAAAGTTTGGATAAACAATTTCTAAGAGATTATCTGATAAAAATTGGTTTTAATCGTCAACCTCCACCACCAAAACTTCCCGACGAAATAATACAGAAAACAAGCGAAAAGTATCTGGAGATTTACAAAATATTAGTTGGGAAATATCTTTACTGAAAAAATTTCTTCATACTAAAAAATCTTCACAAAAAAATTCTAAAACTAAATAACTTTTCAAAGTCACATAAAAATCTTTACCCGCTGATATTTCATTAAATATCAGCAGGTAAATCAATTATTCTATGAAAGTGATAAATTTTAAATCTCTCAGTAAAAAAAATTTAGTTTTCACACTTTATCTTTTATCTTATTTGATTGATATCAGGCAAATTAAAGGCAGATGGTGGAATTATTTCGTTAACAGTGGTGCCTGGCTTTCTCCAGAATAATCTTAAAGCTATTTCTGTTCTTGGTCCTTGGTAATAATCAACTCTTATTCTGTGTTCTCCAGCTGTTAAATTTATTGATGCAGACTTTTCTAAGTAGCTGTGAAGTCCATCATTATTAATAATCAAACTATCATTTATATATAATTTCGAACCATCATCTGAACCTATTATAAAAGTGTAATTTCCTGCAGTTGTTATTTCCAACTTCGCAACAAATCTAATTCCGAACCATTCAATCAATCCACCAGGAACACCGGGGAAACCTTCTGTAAATGACCTTGTAGGAACATCCAGGTTTGGTGCTAAGATTACACTTTTAACTGGCATTGTGTTGAAATTTGGTAAACTTGAGGTTCCACTCTGTAATTGGTAAACTTTTCCGACCAATCCTTTTCCAGGTAATAAAGTGTTTCCGAAAGCTGAAGAACGAACACCATAAACCACAGTTGAAGTATCAACGATTGTTCCTTTTGGTGTAGTAACTACAATCTCATTACCCAAAGATGTTGTGTCAATATCTGCTGGAACACGAACAGTGATTTTTGTTGCTTCTACTGCCTCGATAATGCCATTTTTCTCTTGACGAGTGGCTCTACTTCTAAACTTCACACTAATTTTATTTGCACTTTGTCCAAAATTATTTCCATGAACATAAATGTAACCGTTTGGTATTGCCACTGCTGGGAATATCATCGAGACGGTTGGTTCTGCTGGAAATTCGTTGTTAGAAGGTTCTGTTGGTTTGCTATCTTTCGAACATCCAACGAATAAAAATAAAAGAGCAATGAAGCTAAAAAATAAGTTTTTCATTTTAGACCTCATTATTTTAATTGAAATTTTTGTTGATAATTATAATATTTTATTTACCATAATTCTGACAACTCCTAACGCGATTTTATTAATTCCAATACGAATTGCAATTAGTCATATTTCGTATTTTAAATCTGTAGATTAATTAGGCAGGTATTATGAAAATTATGTTAATGATTTATTCATTTTGGTTTTTATTTGATTGAATGTTTTTACAATTTTTGGTAGCAGAAGATAGAATTCCTTTTCAGAGTTGAAGTTCTGATTTATCATAACTTTCCAAATTAGAGTAAACTATAAGGTAGTTCTTGGTGTTTAAGAATTATACTTAAACGGATAAATTCATAAATTTCCAAAAAATTAAACTATTTCATAGGCATCTACCCTTTTTGACAAAATATTGACATTCTTGTCACCCTATTGCCAAAAGCTAATTTTGATTGATTTTTGAAGTTCTGAACTCCATTTTTGAAGTTTTGAACTCCGATTTTGAGGTTCGGAACTGCAAATTTGGAGTTCTAAACTCCAATTTTGAGGCTTTGAACTCCGATTTTGAGGTTTTGAACTGCAAATTTGAGGTTCTGAACTCCAATTTTGAAGCTTTGAACTCCGATTTTGAGGTTCGGAACTGCAAGTTTGGAGTTCTGAACCCCAATTTTGAAGCTTTGAACTACAATTTTGAAGTTTATAACCCTAATTTTGAAGTTCGAAAGTCCAATTTTGTGGTAATGAAATGCAACACTTAAATTTTTACCTGAGGACTATGATTTTGTAAGCTTATAGAGAGAAAATAGAAAAGGGAATCTTATTTAGTTAGTTTTACAAAAAATAAAAAAATTTCTGGACTCGGGTTTGTCTTGACCAAAATATTTTTTTAATCAATTAGGTCGCACATAAGGAACTTTATTGTTTGAATAAT
>JAOAHM010000056.1 GCA_026415235.1 Ignavibacteria bacterium
AGTTGTTCTTTTGTTAAATCAAAAGGAAATTTAACTTGATTATTCTTAGCTTCAATAAGTGGAGCAACAAATCCAGTAGAATCTGAAAGAAACACAAAATGAAAATGTTCAATTGATTTGACTTTTTGTTTTCCCAGAAAATTAATTTCCAGAAATTGTTTATCGTTTATGAAAGAAAACATGATTGAAATTTTTTCATCTTCATATAAAGTTAGTGTATCTTCAGCAAGGTCTTTCAATGCATATTGACGAGCAGCATAACGATACTCGAGAGGTTGTTCCAATAATTCTGATTCTTGTTTTATAGTAAGATTAAAACTCTTAAATAGATTGTTGATAAGCTCAATTTTTTGAGAAGAATTAATTTCATGATAAATCATTTTCTTAATTCTTTCATAACCAACATTTATTATATGTACATTTGATTTTTTAATTTCCAACGCACCAAATCTTTTTTGCAATATTTTATTAACATCACGAATGATAATGAAACCCTCATCATCAATTTCAAACGCTTTATGTTCAAATTTTGGTAATACAATAAAAGACATGAATTTATCACTTCTTTCATAAGCTATAGGTTCTGCATAGGTGGATTCTTCTTCCATTTCAACGCTCAATTCATCTTCAATTCTTTCAAATATTTCGGTTCTTAAATTTTCTAAAGAGACTTTAACTATTTCCGACCAACTTTCATATTCCTCATCAAAATATTCATCAATGGGATTTCTTTTCCTGAATTCATCGCCTTTTATAATTGTTACATTGTTCACAAGACTATAATCGTTCAAATCAGCAAGTTTAATTGCTTGAAAAACATTTTCGTTTAATTGACCTATATAATTCTCCAGTCTATTGACCAAAATATTTGTAACTAAATGCATGTGAGCAACTGAATTCAATGGCTTATAAGAAATTAGTTTGTCTGTAAAAACTAAATCATAATTTTGAACGAATTGAACATATCTACTTATTGGAATAACTCTAACATCATTTCCTGTAAAGGAATTTTCTGGATTTGTTAGAACAACAAAATATAATTCATCTAAAAAAAGGCTAAACTTTCTTGGTAATTGATGAGAACTCAATTTGAAAACCATTCCTGGGGTTATTTTCTCAGGTCTATTAAAAATATTTTTTGCTTTCTGTAAAAGTCTCGAATAGAAGTCATCATCAAATTCATAATCATTTAATTCTTTAATTCTCTGTAAGTTAGCTTTTGCTCTTTCTACATATTCCCTTAACTCAACATTTTGTTTCAATTCTTGTTCAAAAAGCAACTCATCATAGGGATTCATTTTTTTGAGCACATATTCAACAGCATCTTCATAAGTAAATTTTTTTCGTAGCGTCATCTCAAAACTCCTTAATAATTAAAATTTCTAAACTGAATTTCATGATAAACATCCTCCAGAACTTTCAGAAAACGATTTTCTAATTGATAAATAAAATCATAGTGATTTACAATCTCTTCGTCAATTAGAGTTAAAGATTTAATAAAACCAAGTGGAGAGATATTATCGTAAGTCTTAAGATATGTTTGGATTGTGGAGGGTGATGAATAACCAAAATAATCAGCTATTTCTGTTAAGGTTTTATTATTAAAGTAATAAAGGTAAAGAACAGTTAGAATAAATGTATTTTTCTCAATATCCTGATTAAGAAAATATCTTAAGATTTCATAATAATAAGCTTCATATTCATTCAATATAAATTGATTTTCTTCCTGATTAGAAAGATTAATTATTCTTTCAAAATTTTCATTCTCATCATCTTCTTCATTCATTCGGTCAAGTTTCTCTTTTATAATTTTCATTCCCATTTTTGATTTCAAAAATTCAATTAAATCACTGAAAATGAAACATTCTACACTTTGGAGGAGATTCAAAATAAATTCACTAAGTAATTCTTTTTTCCTTGCTGTCCATCTCGTCTCAGCATTAATCTCAGTAAAATCATATAAAGCAGTTAATGTAAGAATATCTCTTAATTCTACGTTATTCATTTCAACTTCTCTATTGCAGTACTTCTTATTATTATATGAGTGTATTTTTCCATCATTTTCCAATTCTTCAAGTATCTCACGAGTTACTTTTACTAACTCATAAATCTCTTTGTAATTATGCACATATTTTTCAGCAATGTTTAATGTAATAACTTTTAGATATCCTTCAGGATTAGAGATAACTTCTTCATTATTTTTGAGGCGTAGTAAAAGCGCTAAGATTACATCTTGTACAAAATCTTCAATATTTTCTATGTTAAAACCTTTTGATGAAGTTGTTATAATTCTTTTGATTTTATTCGCAAGAATTTTTAAGTCGTTATAATTGAAATTACCATGCTTAAGTCTGTTGAATAAAGTTTCTAATTCAGGCATGATTTTCTTTTTGTTCTTTTTTTCTGAGGTAATTAAGTTTTTGTTGGATTTCCATTTTCTTCCTCTCTGAAAGTTTTCCAACTCTTTCACTTAAACTAGTAAACTTGTACCACCAACGATAAGTTAACAGGAGAGCTGAATCTTGTACAACTTGCTCTACACCTCTTAAGAGAAATACTGTCTCGCGTGGATCTCGATTTTGAATTTTAGTTGTCATGGGAGACCATTGTGTCTCGTAATTTGTCTCCTTCGATGGAGGAATGATAACAGCTCCAGGTCTAGATTTAATTTTATAGTAGTAATCTTTTTTACGAAAGAACCAAGGAATTTTAATTTCTTCGATACAATGGATTGAACCAAATACTTGAGAATACAGCAACTCTAATTGCTTCTGATTGAATTTTTTCTCAGCATCTTCTCGTTCTAATCTTTCTTTTTTTCTTCGAATTTTTTCAAAAAGAATGTAATCATCTTCAAAAAGATAGCTCATAACTTTACATTTTTTTTGAAAAATAATGCTTTCAAAAAAAATGTGAAATAGTTAGGTCGGTTTTATGGAAATCTCTTCAGTATTTGATTTCAATTATTCTTAAAACTCAATTCAAAGATTAATCAAAATGCATTATTTCTTCTCAAAACATCTTCAAAGAATTTTTGAACGATGTTGCTGTTAAGATAATTTAGGTCGGTCTTTATAATCTTGAAATTTTCTTTTCTCACATTTTGCTCGATCAACCATTTAGACCAATATTTTTTTAGAATATCAAAATCTTCAGGATGATTTTTTGGTGGGTTAAGCTCTGCTACAAGTATGTGAAGCTTTGATAAATCATTATCTAATTTAATTAAGCCGAAATCCTTTCTATCAAAATCAGCTTCCCAGTTGATTATTTTTCTAAATTGTGTGATATGTGATGAAAGAGGTGCAAGGTAACTAAAACGATTGCCCATATTGTATTTCGCATTTTCATCGTAAATGTATCCATCTGTTAATATCACTAAGAAGTTGATGAAGCGACTATCATTCAAAATACAATCATCAACAATTCGATGCTTAAAGTAATTGAACAAATCTGAACCAGGATAACTCTTTGCTTTTGATGCGATAGAGTAAATTGTGGTAAGATGCTTATTATAAATTTCATTAAGCTGAGAAAAAATTTTCTTTCTGTCCTTCAAATCAATCTGTTCAAAATCAAAATGCAAACTATCCGCAATTTCCTGATAAATTGATTGTGTGTTCACTGGATAGAATATTACTTTAATTTTATCATCACTTTGAACAACACCTTTTCGATATAAATATTTTTTGAAAGCATCAACGACAGAATTAATAATGTAAAGGTCTTTCTCCACTTGATCAGGATTTTTATTTTCAGAAATTCGATCAGAGAGGTCAATCAAAATTGTAAGATTTATATTTTTATAGTTTTGTTCTAAATTCTCTTTTTCATTGCTACATGAAGAAAAAACAATTGTGAAGCTCACTAAAGCTAAGAAGATTTTATTTTTCATCTTTTCCCTCTCCAATTTTTTGATAGAAATTATTTAACTCATCAGTGATTATTCTGATATAGGACTCAGGATATCTTCCCTGACGAAGGAAGTTAATCCAGCCACGAGTGTAGACAGATAAAATATTTTTTATTTCGATTGGTGAGTAAAATATCTTATTGAAATCTTTTTGAAGCTCTGCAATTCTTAAATCAATATGTTTTATTTCATCTTCAATCAATGTGATTTTTTCTTTTATTTTATCAATTAGTGATTTTGCTCGCTCCTTCTCAGTTTCAAGTTGCATTTTTACTTTTTCGTATTTAGAAGAATTAGTTCTTAACTCATTGTAAAGTCCAAACATATAACCGAACAATAGATAAACACAAAAACCGAGTGCAATAATAATCCAGAAGTTTAAATCTGTTATCGCATCAGAGAAAGTGTATGGTTTTAGATTTTCATAAGAATTAATTGCTTTACTGTTGTAAATTCTCTCAGAAATATGATAAGCAAAGAGCGCATCAAGTAGAAAAGCAAAAATTAGTGGAATAAAAAATCTAAGCTTACCACGAAAATTTTTACCTACCGATCTTTTCTTTTCATTTTCTGCAAAGAAACCCATTGCATAGAAAATAAACGGGGCAAAAATAGTTAGCATGAATGCTGTAAATCCCTTGGCAAACGCTTCTTCAATTGCTCGAGGATAAAATATTGAATTGTAAAGTGTAAATTTTGAAATTGTTACATCACGAAATACAGCAGAGTAAACAACTGAAGTGTAGAAGAAGTAGAGAAAAACTGCAAGTGCTAAAGTAATAAGTCCGTATATCCATTGCATAAAACTGTCTTTATCTTCCCTGACAAACTCTTGTGGATTTTTCATAAAATCATAAAGTCGTTGTTCTGCTTTCTTAAATTCTTCATCAGCTTTTGGTAAATCATTTTCTTTTAACTTTTTCAATTCATCCGATTTAATAATTTTTTTCTGCTGCAACTCATTAATTGACTTTTCAATTTCCTGATTTTTCTTTTGGATTTGTTCAAGGTCTTCTTTTTGTTTAAGTAGGATTGAAGCGTAAAAATGGTCAACACTATTTAAGTAAGCTTCTGGCGAGCCATCTGCTTTTGCAGCATCTCTGAAGCCTTGTGTTTCGTATTCCTTAGTTTCGTTATGATTATCATTTTGAATTAATTGTTCAATTATTTGTTTTGTATCCATAGTGTTTAATCCTTTTTTTATGATTTCTTTTAATTTGCTCATATATTTTCCTTTCATCCTCAATTTGATATGAGTGGGAGTTTTTATTTTTTTTCAATTTTTTTATGAAAAATTTTTTGAAGGATAAGGAGAAAGTTTAATGGTAGGAGTATAGGAATTTGTTAAAATAATTCCCTGAATTTTACAAAATTAAATTGAACGATTTTTTT
>JAOAHM010000062.1 GCA_026415235.1 Ignavibacteria bacterium
CAGAAATGTTTGCAGTTTGTTGTGGAACTGATGATTTTAAGGAAGGAACTTCAGCATTCCTTGAAAAACGCAAACCTGAGTTTAAGGGAAAGTAATTCGATGCTTTTAGCATCTTAAAGAGAAAAAATTATTTCACGCAAAGTCGCAAAGATTAAAAAGACGCAAAGAAAAATAACTTGGCGTCTTTGCGTTTCTTGGCGTCTTTGCGAGCAAAAAACTATTCACGCAAAATCGCAAAGATTAAAAAGACGCAAAGAAAAATTTTTAAGTGTCTTGTTGTTTGCTGAGGTCTTTCAAAGAAGTGTTTACAATTTTACTTCCAATTGAAATGTTAAAGATTTTGAAAGATTGGTTGGAATTTCATCGTAACCACTTCCAATCTTTTTAACATCATCACGATATAATTCAGCATATTTTAATGACAAGTCAATTAAATTAAACACACGATAGTTCAATAAGAAATACCATCTCCAACCACGACCATACAAAGCAGTGCTGCTGAAAACTCCCGTCACATCACTTTCAAGTTGATAAACTCTTGAATCGTACGATTTGGTTTGGAAGTAAGTAACTCTCGATTTCAATTTCAAATTTCTTATCAATTCCACTGACAAATCACCAAAAGCTAAAATTCCATCTTCTGATTTTGAATTTAATTTGTAAAACACATTCACATATTCCACACGAAATGCAGTTCGATAATTCTTACCAAAGAATTTTTGAATTTCAAATCTCAAGTTTTGCTGTTGTCTTAAGTTTGTAACTTTTTTTGTTCGATTAAATTGATCAACTGAATATGAATTTAATTCCTTGAATTCATTCTTATAACGAACAAAATATTTTGTTTTAGAGATTAAAGGACTTTCATAAGCAAATAAAATTTCTTTCCCACTTGTTAATGTTCTATCGTAAGTTAGTGGATAAAGAAACTTGAACTGGTCAAAATAAAGATTGAATGTTCCATATCTCATAGAGTGGTTAATTCCAAAATAAAATCCACGCTCGTTGTTTGTTTGACCATTTCTCTCACCAAATCCATAACCGTGAATGTTGATATACTCCGAAGGATAATTTCTAAATAAAGCAACAAAGTTAGTTTTCTTCGAGATTGATGTTTGAAGTCCAACCAATGATGCAACATTCGAATTTTTATCTCTCGATACTTCACCAAATATATTCACACTTTCGTAATAAAAATTAAAATCAGTTGAGATGTAATTAAATTTCGTTTCATAATTTTTGAAGTAACTATTTGGAGCTAATGGTTTATCAAATTTAGAATTGTAATAAGTAACTCCAATTTGATTAGTATTAAAATTATAAGCCAATCTTGTACCGAGCATCAATTCTTTTGCAGAATTTTTTCGTGATAGTTCTGCATCGTTTCTATGATATCCATCAAGTGGAGTGCTTGTGATTACATTTGTGATTGTATCAATTCTTGCATCAAAAGATCTGCCTGAATAGAAAAATGTAAAATCAAAATTCCAGATATTTGAAGTGAACGCAAATCCACGGAAGAATTGATTTTCATCAGTGCTTTTATATTGAACAATTCCGTTACCTTTTTTCTTGATTGGATAAACAGCATCAGCGCCTTTTGCAAATCCAATTTGTCTCCAAAGTGCAAGCCCCTGACCAAACTCAAGCCCATAATCACCGATAGCAATTTTCTTGAATATAAAAACATCTTTCGCAAAGAAACTCGCACTTACAAAATCAAAGTAAGACTTTTCTCCAGGATCTTTTTCACTGAGAATTGAAAAATAATATTTCTTCGAATAGTCAGAAGTCAATCTATTGTAAAGCTTGAATGGTGAGTTGTAATATTTCCCTACTTCATAACCTTTTCTTTTTGGAAAAGTTTGATAAAATCGTTGACGATATTGTAGATTAAATTTATCCAAAGGACTTGGTGGTCGTTGCTCTAATTCAATTTGACGATTGAGTCTTGCAACTCGTCGGACATCTATGAAGAGAAATGGTTTTATTTTCTGTAATAATTCTGGAGACATTCCTTCAACATTAATCAACTCACCAAGAGTGAGAAAAGCACCATATTTATTTCTGAATTTTACAATTTCATTTGCAAGTTCAAGTGTTAAGTAAGGAATTCGTTGAAGGTCATCAATCGAAGCGCTGTTTAATTCAATCGGATTTGTTATTAAGTCTTCAATCACTTCGTTTAGTTGAGAATCTTCTTGATCACCGATTGTTTCTTCAATGATGTTTTCAATTTGTTCATCCAGTTGAACTTCCGTTGTATCGGTCTGTGCATGTAAATTGAGTTGAATGAAGAAATATAATATTGCAAGAAGAAGTAATATGTTTTTCATTTTTCAACTAAAGTTTAAAATCTATTCCAAAATTGTGAGTTAATCCAAGATAATTGTTTGAGATGAATGAATAGTTAAATTGAAAGTTGGAATAATTAATACCAATACCACCTGTATAATTATTTGGTTCGGTGTTGAAACCAAATCTCAATGCTAAATATTTTATCAACGAATATTCAATTCCTGTTTTGAAATTAAATGGAAATCTCACTTCTTTTTCAAGTTCAAGTGCAAGGATAAGATTTTTTACTGGTTTGTAAGAAATTCCACCTGAAAAAGTTTGACTTAATTTTTCTTTATTCACTCCATAAGTCGGACGATTTAAATTCGTTACTGCGAATCCAAGTTGAAGATTCTCCGAGAGTGATGAAAGTATTCCAACATCAACACCAAATGAATTATCGCTTCCATAATTTGAGATTGAAAGTGAATAATAATTCAACTTAAAGCCAAATTGAAATTCAGGAAAGAAATTCTTAGCCAGTGCAAGTGAAATTTTATTCTCCCTAAAGAGTTCAAATCCGTAAGATTGAAATGCAAATCCAATAGATGCAAAAGAGAATTGTTTTGTTATTGTAGCGCTACCAATTGCAAGTTCTTTCAAACCAAATGGAGCAGGGGAATAGTAAACTCCTGCAGAAAGATTTTCAACTTTCGAAATTCCTGCAGGATTGTAATAAATACTCCAATGGTCATCAGCAATTGATGTAAATGCAAATCCCATTGCGCTTTGTCTTGCTCCTGGGAGGAACTGAGCAAAGACACAAGCATTAAATAAAATCAGAAAGAATGAAATGTGCTTTATCATCGTTTTTTCTAAATTTGTTTTAGCATTTTAACTATTAAAAAAATTTTTTACAAGAAAATCAGGAGTTAAGCAGCAATGAGAAAAATGTTTTTCATATTACTGCTAATAATTTTTTACAAAAATAACTTTGCTCAAGAAATTGCTGCAAAAGTTTCTGTGAATTTTGAATCTCTTTCTACAGAATACAGAGAGAAACTCGTAAACTTTGCTTCTCAAATTGAAGATTACATTAATAAAAACAAATGGACTGATATCAAGTGGGAAGGACCAAAAATTCCTGTATCGTTTCAAATTTATTTTCGAAGTGGAAATCCTTCCAATAAATATTCAGCTCAAGTTGTGATTTCAAGTCAGAGACCAATTTACAAAAGTGAGAAAAGCACTTTAATGTTAAAACTCATTGATCCGAATTGGGATTTTGTTTATGAAAAGAATCAAGTTATGTTATTCAATCCAAATTTATTCGAGCCTTTGACTGGTTTTATTAATTATTACATCTACATGATATTGGGAATTGACTCAGATAGTTATGAAGAATTTGGAGGAAACAAGTTTTTTAATCAAGCACTCTCGATTGCATATCAAGGTGCATCGAGTAATTTCTCAAATGGTTGGACGCAAGGAGAAGGTTCTTTCAATCGTGTTGATTTTGCATCAGAATATTTGAATGAAAAATATCAGAATTTCAGAAAAGCATTTTTTGATTATCACTACAATGGATTGGATTTAGCATCTGAGAAAGCAGATTTACCTGTGAAAAAATTGTTGAATTTTATTAAAGTCTTGGAAGATTTAAGAGGAAAAGTTTTTTCCAGAAGTATGTTGCTAAAAGTTTTCTTCGATACAAAGTATCTTGAATTTTGCGAGTTACTCAAAGATTATCCCGATAAATCAGTCTTTGATAGATTGAAAAAAATTGATCCCGCTCACATCTCCACTTATGATGAATATCAAAAGAAAAAATTTTAATTGAATTTTTTTGTAACGATGAAATCAGTTTAATGAGCTTTTTATACTGACAAAATTCAAAAACTTTCAAGTCGCTTTTGTTATTTATAGCTCTTTCTACTTTTACAACAGCACTTCAATATCATTTAACAGAATTGAATTCAAATTTTATTATGGCGTTTTTGGGATTGAGATATGAATTTACTTATAAGTTATCACAAAGCATTGAGGATAATGTTTTGCAATTTCTTCTTTTTTGATTTGAGCTTCTCTCATATTTGAAAATATTCCAACCACAACTCGATATATACCTGGTGAAGGATGGTAAATAAATAATTCTTGTTCGTTTACTTCATGAATTTGGTCTAAAAATATTTGGGCATTTTTTAGTGTAGAAAAACTGGAAAGTTGAATTAAATATCCAGAAGATATGTCTATCTTTTTTAGATTAATGTCATACAAACCAAATTCAGAAATGTTTGCAGATTTTTCTGGTTGATATGGTTTAGTACGAAATCGCAAACTAACATCACTCTCTTCCAGTTCTGGAATCGGAGTTTCTGATGGAACACGACCAATATTTGTTTCAGGTTGGGTTAGTGGAGGACTAACAATTTCAAGTTTTACATAAATTGAACCAGGACCAAGCATACCAAGTTCACGAGCTGCAGCGTATGACAAATCAATTATTCTGTTTTTCATGAAAGGACCACGATCATTTACTCGAACAATCACAGATTTTTGATTTGCAAGATTTGTAACCTTCAACCAAGTAT
This sequence comes from Ignavibacteria bacterium, assembly GCA_026415235.1. Classification (GTDB taxonomy): domain Bacteria; phylum Bacteroidota; class Ignavibacteria; order Ch128b; family Ch128b; genus Ch128b. The sequence continues at coordinate 4,869 of JAOAHM010000062.1, forward strand.
TGAAAGGTAAATACGGATGTGCGCAGGTGAGTTTATGCATATCATAAATTTCACCACTTGATGTAGGTTTACCATGAAAATCTTCGGAGTAATATGATGCAAATCCTTCTGTCTCGTAAAGCTTTTGAGAAAAAATTTCCGTCGAGATTGAAAATAAAATCAAGAAAGAAAAATTAAATTTCCTTCTCATAAATTCTGTACTTTTTGTACAACTCACCTTGCATCATTAATGCAGAGCGGTTCATCATTTCATTATCTTCAAGTACCCAACTTGCTTCACCAAAGAAAATTCCTCGTCTTGCTGCACGATGAATTATTTCATAATAAAATACTGCATCAATTCCTTTCTTTTGATATTTCGGAATTATTCCAAGCGTTAGAATTCTACACCAATTTATTTTTTTTCTTTCAGTAAAAAGTTTTATAAATCCAAATGGGAATAATCTACCATTAAGCTTCTTAAAGATTTGATTATAATCAGGCATTGTCAATGAGAAACCAACTACTTCACCATTAATTTCACCGAATAGAACTAAATCAGGGTCAACAATAAGTTTTAAATCTTTTGCCATTGCATTGATTTCATCGTCAGTCATTGGGACAAATCCCCAGTTTGGCTCCCATGCTTTGTTATAAACATATTTTACTTTTTTGAGTTCGTTATCAAAATCCTTCATATTGAGCGAAGTGAGTTTCAAGTTATATCGTCTTCGAACTACATCTTGAACTTCTTCAATCTTTTTAACTTTAGTAATTTTATCGTACTCAAGTTTATAAGCGTAAAGGTCTTTAACTTTCTTCAAACCGTAATTTTCACATAAGTCGAGATAGTATGGTGGATTGTAAGTCATCAAAAATCTTGGGGGATCATCAAAACCTTCAATCAACAGTCCATATTCATCATTGCTTGAAGGATTTGCAGGTCCACGCATGTGCGTTAAACCTTTTGACTTTAGCCATTGAGCAGCTGAATCAAATAGTGCATTAGCAACTTCTTGATTATTAATTGATTCAAAAAAACCAAAGAAACCTACTTTATCATTGTGAACTTGATTATGCAAATCATTTTTTATCGCAGCAATTCTACCAACAATTTCTCCGTTCATGTATGCAAGAAAAAATTCCGCTTCAGCATGTTTGTAAAAGGGATGATGTTCTCTATCTAAAAGTTTTTTTCTATCCATAATGAGTGGAGGAACCCAATAGGGATTTCCTTCATAAATCTTCCACTGCATTTTGATGAATTTCATCAAATCGCTTTTTGTTTCTACTTTTCTAATTTCAATAGACATAATAATTCCTTACTTGATTTAGATTACACCAAGTTCTTTTCCGATTTTTTTGAATGCATCAATTATAAAATCAAGATGTTCATCTTCGTGAGTTGCCATGTAAGAAGTTCTGAGCATTGCCATGTTTGGTGGAACACCAGGCGAAACGAACGCATTTACAAAAACACCTGCATCGTAAAGTTTTCTCCAAAAGATAAATGTCTTCATATCATCACCAATAATCACTGGAACAATTGCCGATTGATTCTCAACAATTCTAAAGCCTAAATCTTTGAAGGCAGAACGAATTTTCTGAGCGTTGTATTGAAGCTTTTGAATTCTTTCTGGTTCTTGTTCTAATATGTCAAGAGCAGCAAGTGCAGCAGCCACTGATGCAGGAGTAGGACTTGCACTAAATATCAAAGCTGGTGCGTGATGTTTCAAGTAATTAATTACTTTAGCTTCTCCAACCACAAAACCACCCAAAGAAGCGAAAGTTTTACTGAAAGTAGCCATTGTCATATCAACTTCTTTATCAAGTCCGAAGTGACTCGCAGTTCCACGACCACCTTCACCAATTACACCAATTGCGTGGGCATCATCCAATAAAATTCTTGCGTTGTATTTCTTTGCAAGTTCAACCATTTTTGGTACATCTGGGATTGTTCCCCAAGTTGAAAAAATTCCATCACTCACTATCAGTTTACCAGCTTCGAGCGGAAGTTTTGAAAGAACTCTCTCAAGGTCTTCCATATCATTATGTTTATAGCGAATTACTTCAACCATCATCGCACGAGCAATCAAATTTCCAGCTACAATACTTGCGTGATTTTCTTTATCAGAAATTATGTAATCACCTTTTTGTGCTAAAACTGGAATAACTCCCTGTGCTGCTTGAAAACCAGTTGAATAAAGCAAACAATCTTCTTTGCCCATGAATTTTGCAAGTCTTTTCTCAAGTTCAATATGAAGGTCGAGTGTTCCAGTCAAATATCTCGAACCTGAACAACCAGTTCCATACTTTTCAATTGCTTTAATAGCAGCTTCTTTAACTTTCGGATGAGCAGTCAATCCAAGGTAGTTGTTCGATCCTGCCATTATGATTTTTCTTCCTTCAATTTTAACAACAGGACCTTCATTTTCTTGAATTGGTCTGAAGTAAGGATAATATCCCATTTGTTTGACTTCATCGGCACGAGTAAAGTTGTAACATTTATCAAATAAATCCACTTTTTATATCTCCTATTTGTTTAACATTTTTTCTGTTATTTTCAAATTTATGTAAATTCTACGAAATTTAATTTTGAACTAAATCATTTGCAATAAACGGAGTCGGAATATGAAGACAAAATTAACATCACTTGTAACAGGAGCAAGTGGTTTTGTTGGAAGTCATTTAGTTGATAGACTTCTCGATTTAAATCATAATGTACGAATAATTGCAAGGAAGGAAAGCAAAATAAAATGGTTTGATGCAAAAAAGGTTGAAGTCTTTACGGCTGATTACGAAAATATTCAAAGTTTGGAAGAAGCAGTTAAAAATGTTGATTATGTTTTTCATGTTGCTGGAGTGATAAAAGCAAAATCAAAGGAAACTTATTACAAAGGAAATGTGGAAGCAACAAAAAATTTATTGAAAGCGATTAGTGAAGTTAATCCAGATTTGAAAAGATTTGTTTTTGTAAGCAGTCAAGCTGCTGCAGGACCAAGTCCTGTGAACCAACCAAAAACTGAAGAGATGGAATGTAGTCCAGTTACAACTTATGGAAGAAGTAAACTTGAAGCAGAAAAAGTTGTGAGAGGGTATGAAGGAAAAATTTCATTTACAATTGTGAGACCTTCGGCAGTTTATGGTCCAAGAGATCCAGAAATTTTAATGTTCTTCCAAACATTGAAAAAGGGGATTCAACCGATGGTTGGTTTCTCTGAAAAATATGTGTCCCTTGTTCATGTTCAAGATTTGATTGATGGAATTTTACTTGCTGCTTTTTCGGATAACTCCAAAAATCATACTTATTTTATTTCAAGTGAGAAAGGATATGGTTGGGAGGAGATTGGAAATATTTCATCAAATATATTAGGAAAGAAAGTTTTGAAAATCAGAATACCACATTTTATGGTTTACACTGTTGCTGCAATTTCACAATTTTTAAGTTACTTTAAGAGTGAAGCAACAATCTTAAATTTAGAAAAAGCAAGAGAGATGGTTCAAAAGAGTTGGGTTTGTAGTGTTGAAAAAGCGAAGAAAGAATTAGGTTACGAACAAAAAATAGATTTAGAAACTGGAATTAAAAATACAATTGATTGGTATCGTCAAGTTGGATGGTTGTAAAAATTAATTCTGAGAATTCGTTATCATAATTTGTTGTGAACAAGGCAACTCAAATTAAAATAGTTTTATATTGAGTTGCCTTTTATTTTACATTTTTTCGTTTAAGCGATTAATTATTTTTTGCACCTTCTTTAACCCAAGTGCGTATGGCTTTAATTTGTTTTTGAGTTAAAGGTGGTCGTCCAGGTGGAGGCATTGGATAGGTTGACCTTCCCTCGATTGAAAGAACAAGTAAACTCGCATCGGGATTGCCTGGATAAACAATCACATAACTCGCCGTAGTATTTTGATGTGAAGTCAAACTTAATCCACCAGCTTTTGATTGGTCATCATGACAGCCTGAAGTTGCACAACGAACATTGAAAATTGGTTGAATGTGTCGGTTATAAGAAATGTTTGTTTCAGGAATATCATCATCTGAAGGTAGATTAATTTGATCATCACAAGATGTGAGGGTGAAAAAGGAGATTATTAATATTGTTAACTTAAATACTCTCATATTCATTTTATTTTTTTTCAATAATAGTTTTATCAACTGAATAAAAAAATAAAGACATATGTGAAGTAAATTTTTATATTAGCAAAAAGGTTTATTGGAATGAATTTTAAGTCAATTCCTTTGTTTTTAAGTGCAAATCAAAAAATTAAAAAAATTGGTTTACCTTTATTAAAGGTAATTGTTGGGTTAGGATTGTTGATTTATTTTGTCCAAAAGATATCATTCAGAGAATTAATCACTTCTATTTATTCAATAAATTTTTTTCTTTTTTTCATAGCAATTATACTTTCACTTTTGAACATATACATTCAACAAATTCGATGGAAGTCGCTCGTTAAAAACGAAAACCAATCAATTGATAACAAAACAATTTTCAAATCTCTCCTAATCGGATTTAGTGCTGGGACATTTACTCCAGCAAGAAGTGGTGAATATTTTTTAAGAAAACTCCCATTATCACAAATTAGTTTAACTTCAACAATTACTTTGACTTTTATTGACAAAATGATGCTTCTGGTCAATGTGATTTTTTGGGGTGCACTTGTTTCTTTTGGTATGATGATTTTTTACTATGAAGTTGATTTATATGTAACCGCTTCACTTTTCATCTTATTCATTACTTTCTTCACAGCATTTTTTATGATTATTTATTCGAGAAGATTTTACAACTACCTGAAAGAAATTAAACAACGATACAATATCAAGTTCAAATTTTTGAAGAAATTAATTGAACCACTTTCCGAATTGAGTAATCAACTTATATCAAAGTTACTCATGCTTGCATTTCTTAATTATGTTGTGATTGTCTTGGAGTTTGCTGTGATTGTATTAAGTTTTGGAGTAGATATTAATTTCGCTCAACTTTTAGTTGCTGCTATGATGGTCTATTTTTCAAAAACATTAATTCCATCAATAACCTTTGGTGAAATTGGAATTCGTGAAGGTGCAGCAATTTACTTTTTTGGAATTTTTGGATGTGCAGAAGCTGTTGCGTTTAATAGTTCAATGTTTCTCTTTATTTTGAATTTACTTCTTCCATCTTTAGTCGGATTGTTCTTCTTGATTAGCTTGAAAAGGGCAGAATGAATTTGAGTTTGATAGAGCTGATTAATTTTGCACTCTGGATTTTTTTTGGTTTATATTTTCTCTTCATAATTTTTTTACTTAGGGGAATTTTCAAGGTGAAATTTGTCTCAAATGAAAATAAATTAAAAGCATCTATCATTGTTCCATTCAGAAATGAAGCACATAAGTTACGAAGGTGTGTTTTATCAATTCTTCAACAGAATTTTGAAAGAGATAGATATGAAATAATATTAGTTGACGATAACTCAAATGATGATTACTTAAATTCAATTTACGATTTGATTGAAAAAGAAAAGATTAGATTAATTAAACTCGAAAATCACTCTGGCAAGAAAAGAGCAATCGAAAAAGGAATATCTGAAGCTGCAAACGAAATTATCGTAACAACTGATGCTGATTGTTATCACTCTAAAAACTGGTTGAAATCATTAATCGAGACATTTGATGAGCAAACTGGATTTGTTGCAGGAAAGGTTGTTTACTCAAAGACTAAAAATCTTTTTGAAGAATTTCAGAAAATTGAATTTGCAAGTTTAGTGAGCATTGGTTCTGCTTTTATTGGAAATAATATTCCACTACTCGCAAATGGTGCGAGTTGTGCGTATCGAAAAGACTTGTTTTTTCAAGTTGGTGGATTTCAGGATAACATAAACTTAGCATCAGGTGATGAAGAATTTTTAATGCAAAAAATCCATTTCGATACGGAATATGAAGTTAAATTTTGTGCAGCAAGAGAAAGTGTAACTTTCACCGAACCAATTCACTCAATCAAAAAATTTATCAATCAAAGAAAGAGATGGGTTTCGAAAGTCCCATTTTACAGAAATAAAATTTTGCTCCCTGTTCTAAGTATACTTTATTCGTTTTATGTTTTATTTCTGATATCAATCATCATTTTGATTTTCAATCAAAGTTTTTTTGAAACTATATTTCAAATTTTTATCGTGAAAAATCTAATTGATTTTGTTTTTATGATTAAAGGATTTCATTTACTCGAATTAACAAACAAAAAGTCTGAACTTTTCAAATTGATTTTACTTTTTCCCATTGCTGAAATTTTTCATTTGATTTATATTTCGATTGTTCCTGTTCTAAGTTATCTCACTGGTTTTAATTGGAAAGGAAGAGATTTCAAAAGATGAGATTTATTTATATCGAACCACCAAAAATTGTTCGAAAAATTTTTCGTGATTTTATTTGGGAGAATAATAACGACGAAATTTTAATCACGATTGACGATGGTCCTTTTCCAAGTGTAACAGAAAACATTTTACGATTTCTTAATTCAACACGAACCAAAGCTCTCTTTTTCGTAACAGGAAAAAATGTAAAACAGAATTTTTTTCTCTTCGAAGAAATTTTAGATGATGGACATTTTGTTGCAAATCACTCTTTTAATCATTCTAAAGAAATGACCAAGATGGATTTAGATGAATTGAGAATGGAAATTATTTCAACGGAAGGAATGATTTCTTTCAAAAAAAATTTTAGGAAACTTTTCAGACCACCTTATGGAAAAATCAATCTTCGAATGAATAGAGCATTGAAAGAAATGAATTATAAAATTTTTATGTGGTCATTACTAACAGAAGATTATCTTGGTGATTTTAAATTAGTAAAAAAAAATCTTGATAAGCATTTAAGAAAAAATTCAATTGTAGTCTTTCATAACAATCCAAAATCACAAAACATTATTGAGGCATCGTTAGATTATACTTTTAATCTTGCTGAAAAAAGAGGATATAAAATTGGAAGCACTTTCAATTTTTGAAATTGTTTTTATTATCACAATTGCCTTTTATACCGTTCAACAAAAAATTTTCATAACAGGATTTAGAAGAAAACTTAAAACAAATGATAATTACGTACCATCAGTTACAATTATTGTCGCTGCACGAAATGAAGAAAGGAACATCAGAGAATGTTTGCGTTCTTTAGTTCAAATTGATTATCCAAGAGAAAAACTTGAAATCATAATTGTTGATGACTACTCGTCGGATAATACTGGTAAAATTATTGATGAATTCTCAGCTCAATTTCCATTCGTAAAAAAAATTATTCCAACACAAAAAATTATTTCAAAACCTGGCAAGACAAATGCAATAGTAAACGGAATTAAAAACTCAAAAGGTGAAATTATTTTCACCACCGATGCTGATTGTGTTGTTCAACCAACTTGGATTAAAACACAAATAAAATATTTCACTGATAATGTAGGTGTTGTTACTGGTTTTACTTTTCAAAAAGCATACTCTCAATTCACTGGAATGCAGAATTTGGATTGGGTTTATCTTTTAACCGTTGCAGCAGGAACAATCAATCTTGGTTTACCTCTTAGTTGCATTGGAAACAATATGGCTTATAGAAGAGATGCTTACGATTGGGTTGGTGGTTATGAAAACATTAAGTTCAGTGTAACAGAAGATTTTGCTTTACTTCACAAAATTCATAAGCACACTCATTATGATGTTGTCTTTCCAACCGATCCTGAAGGAATTAATCAATCCGAACCTTGTCCTGATTGGAAAACATTATATCGTCAAAAACATCGTTGGGGGATTGGTGGACTTGATGCACCATTCGTCGGATTTGTAATTATGTTCTGGGGATGGTTTAGTCATCTTTTGATTTTGTTACAAATTATGTTTGGAAGTGTTTTAACTCTGTTCTTAACAGCAATTAAATTTTTAAGTGATTTTATTTTTCTTTTAATACCATTAAAAAAGTTCAAGATGGTAGATCAATTAAAGTATTTCTTTGCATTTGAAATCTACTTTATCTTGTATGTATTAATCTTACCTTTCGTTGTTTTTTTTGATAAGAAGGTAATTTGGAAAGAAAGAGAATACTAAATTTTTTTATTAAAATTTTGAGAAAGAAAAAATTTTGAAGATGCTTATACTTTGTAACTATTATGTTACATATCGTTGCAACGCTGATTGTGAGTTCTGTCATTTCGGATTTTCAACTGAATTGAACAGAACTCCCTTTGCAAGAGAAGAGGATGTTTTTTCAAATCTTCCTCAACTTCGTCAACTTGGTGTGAAGTTTATTGATTTCACTGGTGGTGAGCCACTTCTTCACAAAAGTATTCATCTTTTTGTGGAAGAAGCAAAGAAACTCAAGATGCAAACGAGCATCACAACGAATTGTTTACTTTATCCAAAATTTGCAGAAAAACTTGCTGGCAAAGTTGATTTGCTTCACTTCTCATTAGACTCACCTGATGAAGAAGAGCACAATAGAATTCGTAGAATAAATTGTTTTAACTCTGTAATTGAAAGTATAAAAATTGCAAAATCAATTGGCGAGTTTCCCGATATTTTATTCACCGTAACGAACGAAACTTATAAAAAATTACCTCGCATGTACGAACTCGCACAAAAGTATGATTTAGTTTTAATTGTTAATCCAGTTTTCAGCTACTTTGGAAATCCTGGACTTTCCATCGAAGCACTTGATTACATTGAAGATTTTTGTTCCGACAAATTAAATCTTTATATCAATCCAAGTTTCATTGAATTAAGAAGAAAAGGAGGGAACAATCCAGATAAACCTTTATGCAAAGCTGTTTCAAGAGTAATTGTAATTTCACCATACAATGAAATAATTCTTCCTTGCTATCATTTTGGTAACAAAACAGTTAAGATTGATAGACCACTCAAGGAAATTAGAAATTCTGATTTGATAAGATATTATCAATCAATGGAAGGAAGATTTGATTTCTGCAAGGGTTGCACAGTGAATTGTTATTTCGAACCTTCCTTTGCTTTTCCCACAAATTACTTCGGAATAAAGAGTGTCCCATCTAAATTTTATTATGGCTTTCACAAATTAATTAAACAGAAAATTCTTAAATTAGAAACCAAATTTTTAGGAATGAAAAGATAGTTAATGATGAAAAAAATTTTTCTGGTAGTTCTTCTCATTGCATCACAAATTTTCTCGCAGTCATTCTACAATAGCCGAAGTTATTCGAGAACAATATTCTTTCCCGAAGGACATCTTTTTCCGATTAACTTTTCTGATCCATTGGAACCAAAAATTGGAACTCAGTTTTATTTAGATGATAAAAGTCTCGAACTAAACATAGGAGCTTCGAAAGATATTATTCACCATAGATTTGATTATTGGAATAAGGTTGGTTTTGGAATTGAATTTTTCAATTGGACACTTCTTAATCGTGAAGCAGAATTTCGTTTTCCAGTAATTGCTGCAGATTATCTTTTCGGTGGTTACTTTGTTTACTATCACAATGGATATAAAATTGATTGGGCAAATCGAATTCGAATTACACATATCTCAGCACATCTTTCAGATGGTGCTTATAGTAACCAACTTTCTCAATGGAAAGGTAATCGTCCATTTACTTATAGCAGAGAGTTTGTTCAATGGACATCTACATTCATTCACAAAAACATCAAATTAAATTTTGATGCTCTTTATTTATTTCATTCAATTCCTGAATGGAAGTACAATACAATTTTTGGGTTTGGTACAGAAACAATACTAATTGGCTTCCCTGAGATATTTACAAAAATCTTTAGTGGATTTGATTTGAAGTTTCAAAAAGTCCGTGGAGATAAGTTTGAAACAAATAAAAATTTTTCCACAGGATTTATTTTTGGAAATGAAGAATTGCCTCACCTTAGAATTGCTTATCAATTTTATCACGGTTACAATTTTCATGGACAATTTTTCAATCAGAAACTTAAACAATCTTTCATTAATCTAAGTTTGGTATTATAAATGGAAGAATACTATCAATTAGAAGAAGAAAAACCGAAAACCACCACAAGTTTACTAAAAGGTAAATTTTCCTTTTTGATTAATGTTGCGTTGTTTTTGATAACTTTTTTCACAACTACAATTGCGGGAGTAGCTTGGATTTTAGGTCCAGCTGCAGCTTTCAATCTAAATAATTTTGAGGTAGGCTTACCGTATTCAATTTCAATTCTTTTTGTTTTGGGTGTGCATGAGTTCGGACATTACTTTGCTGCTAAGTATCATCGAGTGAAAGCGACTTTACCATACTTCATCCCATTTCCAGTGACGGATATGTTTTTAAATTTTGGAACGCTTGGTGCTGTGATTAAAACTCAGTCGGTTATTCCAGATAAGAAAGCAATGTTTGATATTGGTGTTGCAGGTCCAATTGCAAGTTTTTTTGCTTCAGTTGGATTGTTAATCTATGGATTTACCCATCTTCCTGGTGTTCAATACATCCTTCATATTCATCCAGATTATTTCAGTCCAATAAAAAATCCAGATGCACTCGAGCTTGAGTTTGGAACTAATCTAATTTATATCACACTTCAACAACTTTTCACAAATCCAGAGGTAGATTTTGTTCCACCGATGACAGAAATTTATCATTATCCTTATTTGTGTGTAGGTTGGTTTGGTTTGTTTGTAACTGCGATGAATTTGATTCCTGTTGGACAATTGGATGGTGGACACATTTCTTACTCTTTGTTCTCATCTCAAACTCATAGAAGAATTGCTGATTTAAGTTTTGTCTTGCTTGTTGTTTTTGGAATGCTTGGATTTGTTTCGGAATATTTTAATTGGAATGTACCGATTGGTTGGACAGGTTGGCTTTTCTGGGCATTGATACTGAAATTTTTTGTGAAGCTTTATCATCCTGAAGTGCCAGATATTACTGAACTTGATCCAAGAAGAAAAATGATTGGTTACTTTGCAATTTTCATCTTTGTAGTAAGTTTCATCCCTGCACCGTTTTATATTAAATTACCGTGATTAAAGAGAAATAAAAATGTTAATGAGAAAAGTAAATAAAAATATTTTTTCAATGCTTTTGATTTTATTACTAATCTTATTTTCAAGTTGTGAGAAAAAATATTCTGAAGTGATTGATCCAATTCAAAATGTTCCACCAATAGTTAGAAATCTTCAAGCACCTGATACACTTACTCTTCATCCAACAGATACTTTGAAGATTATTGTGAGTGTAGAAGCTTTTGATCCAGATGGAAAAGAAGATTTGAAAAATGTTTTCTTCAATTCTTACTTACCAGATGGAAGTCCTTCAAGAAGTAATCCAATCTATCTTTTTGATGATGGTAACTTACAAGCAAATGGCGATTTAAATGCTAACGATGGAATTTATTCAAGAATAATTATTCTTCCACCAAATACACCGAAAGGAAAATATCGTTTTGATTTTCAAGCTGTTGATAAAAAGAACGAAGTAAGCAATATCATTTCACATAACATAGTAGTGCGATGAAAAAATTAATCTTTTTGTTTTTCATAATTACACTTCAAATTCATTCACAATCTTTGCCCGAAACATTTCAACTTGAAAATGAATTGAAACTCAAAAAAAATTCATCAACATCTCCAGTTCAACTTGGTAATTCAATCACTGATATTGTTGTTGTTGGTGATACAATCATCCTTGGAACTGGAAAAGGATTGAGCATAAGTTATGACAGAGGAGAAAGCTGGATAAATTTTTATAATCATCCCGATTTTGGTACAGAAAGCATTTCTGCAGTCGCATATAAAAATGGTTACATTTGGGTTGCAACTGCTCATTCAGTTGAAAGAGATGGACAAATATTGCCTGAAGGAAGTGGATTGAGATTTTCATCTGATGGTGGAAAAACTTGGAAAAAAATTTCTCAACCAGTTGACCATAAAGATTCTAACAAAGTAGTTTATGGTATAAATGTTTTGAATGCACTTCCAATTACAACTACAATTAGCAACATTACTTATGATATTGGTCTGACGAGCAATGCAGTTTGGATTGCATCATTTGCAGGTGGACTTCGCAAATCAACTGATTTGGGTAGAACATGGCAGAGAGTTGTTCTTCCACCAGATTATCTTGATACAATTAAACCAAATCAATCTTATTCATTCACACTTTCTCCAACAAGTGGAAATCTTGGTTACGAGAATAATTTAAATCACCGAGTTTTTTCAATTTATGTTCAAAACGACACGACTATTTTTGTTGGGACTGCTAATGGAATTAACAAATCAACCGATGGTGGATTGAGCTGGGTCAAGTTCACTAAACAAAATCAAACAAATCATATCTCAGGAAATTTTGTTGTTGCAATTAGTGGAACTCGCTATCAAAATACTGACTACATTTTTGCTGCAACTTGGAAAGCAGAAGATTTGACCGAAGAATATGGAATTTCAATTTCTTCTGATGGAGGATTGAATTGGAATATTTCGAACAAAGATGTGAGAATTCACAATTTCGGTTTTTTGAATAAGTATTCTTATGCAGCGGGTTCTTCAGGACTTTTCAGAAGTGATAATTTTGGTGCAAGTTGGATTAAAGCTCCAATTATTGTTGATAGTCTTACCAAGCAAAGAATTTTAACTTCAACCTTTTATTCAGTCAATACACAAGGAACGACAATTTGGGCAGGTTCAAACGAAGGACTTGCACGAACAACCGAAACAGGTTTTCCTTGGGCTGCACCCTGGCGAGTTTATCTTGCATTTGTTCCTGTGAAGAGTAAATCCGAAACTTATGCTTATCCAAATCCTTTTGATCCTGAAGATGATGTTTTGAAAATCAAATACACTACAAATGGTCAAGATGCAAAAGTAACAATTCGAATTTTTGATTTTGGAATGAACTTAGTTAAAACAATAATTCAAAATGCATTAAGAAGTGGTGCAGTTGATCAGAGAATTCAGCAAACAGAATTTTGGAATGGAAAAGATGAATTTGGAAATTATGTAAGTAATGGTGTGTATTTCTATTCAGTTCAAATCAATGACGAAGAACCTGTTTGGGGAAAAATTTTGGTTATAAGATGAATTTTTCATTTAATAATTATTTTAGGTTTGTAATGAAATTAAAAATTGTTTTTGCTTTAATTTTGTTTTCTTCACTTCAAATCTTTTCACAACCAAAGACTTCGCAAATTTCATCTCAACCTGGCGCATTTGCTCGAATGGGATTTGCAGCTCGTGGTATGGCGATGGGAAATGCGATGACATCTGTCACTATTGGTTCGGTGAATTCGTATTACAATCCTGCTCTAAATCCTTTTATCAATGATAATTCAATTCAACTTGGATATACATTTCTTTCTTTAGATAGAAAACTCAACTTTGTTCAGATAAGTAAATCTTTTGTTCAATACAAACGAGATCAAGAAGGAAACAAAACTGATCAAATCTATTCAAAAGCTGGAGTTACATTTGGAATTATTAATTCTGGTGTTGATAACATTGATGGACGAGACAACAGTGGAATTCAAACAAAAATTTATTCCACTTCAGAAAATTTGTTCTTTCTCTCAGTTGGAATTAATCCATCTGAGAATTTAAGCTTTGGTGCAACTGCTAAGTATTATCACTATTCTTTATTCGATAAGATGAGTTCAACAGGAGTTGGATTTGATATTGGTTTGATTTACAAAATTTTTGACAACCTTACTGTTGGTGGTTTTATTGGAGATATCAATTCAAAGTATCGTTGGGATTCTACACCACTTTACTCTGAAAAAGGAAATAATTTTTATGATTACTTTCCTTTATTAAAAAGAATTGGATTGAGTTATTTTCTTCCAAAAAATTTTGGAATTGTAGCTATTGATTTTGAAACAACAAGTTATGGGACAAAAATTTTGAAAGCTGGAACTGAAATTAATCTCGTGGAATTCTTGAAATTGAGAGCTGGGGTGGATAGATTTAATCTCGAAAATTCTGATATGATTCCACAGTTAACTTTTGGGTTTGGAATCTCTCAAATTTTATATAACAGATTTTTTGAGCTTAACTATGCATTTGTTACTGAACCATACGCTCCGTTTGATAAACATGTAATTACAATTGGAGTAAGATTGTGATGAAAAAAATTTTTTTGACATTGGTTTTAGTCTCAAATCTTTTCGCACAAAATGCAGCTAATACTGGATTTAGTTTTTTAAAAATTGGTTCAGGTGCTGCTGAAATGAGTCTTGCCGAAGCAACTGCTTCAAAGTTGAGTTCACCTTTTTCATTGAATTATAATCCTGCTTTGATTTCGCAAATTGATTTTTCTTCAATTGGATTGATGCACAATGAATGGATTATGGATTTAAGTAGTGAATTTTTGATTGGAAATACAAAAGTTTATGGAATTCCCTTTTTCGTTACAATCAACTCAACTAAAATTTCTGATATAGAAATTCGAACTCGACCTGGTGAAGCTCAAGGCATATTCGATGCACAATACTTCTTTGGTGGAATTGGAAGTGGTTTTGAAATTTTGAATGATTTGTCAGTTGGTTTTCAATTCAAATACCTTTATGAAAATATTTATGTTGATGAAGCAAATGGAGTTGCTTTTGACTTTGGTTTATTCAAAAAAAATCTCATTCAACATTTTGATGCAGGATTGAGTTTGAGAAATTTTGGAAAAGTAAATCAACTTTCATCTGAAAGAACTGAACTGCCAATGGAATTCAGATTTGGAATTAGTTACAGTGGTGAACTCTCGACAGGAAAATTTTATTTCTTACCATCTTTTGAAGTGCAAAAGTATTTGAAGTATGAAAAGTTAAATTTGCTCTTTGGTCTTGAAACGAATTATGACAATTTGCTTAGTTTCAGATTTGGATATAATTCAGGAAGAGATTTGAACAATTTTACTTTTGGTGTTGGAGTGAAATATAAATTTTTGTCTTTTGATTACGCTTTTCTTCCTTTCAAAGAAAATTTTGGAACAGCTAACTTAATTTCATTATACATAAAGCTATGATAAAATTAATTGAATACAATCAATCAAAAATTTCAGACGAACTCTGGAATAATTTCGTTGAAAATTCAGATAACGGAACAATCTTTCATCGAAGAGATTTTTTGAGTTATCATCCACCAAAACGATTTAAGGACAATTCACTTGTCTTCATGAAAGGTGAAAAAATTTTTGCTCTTTTTCCTGCGGTGGATGTGGAACTAAATGGAGAAAGAATTCTTTACTCTCATCGTGGTGCAAGTTATGGTTCATTTGTTTACGAACCTTCTTTGAATATTAGAGATGCATTTAATCTTGTTGAACAATTAATTGATTATGGTAAGAAGAAAAAGTTCGACAAAATAATCTTAACGCTTCCACCAATTATTTATTGCACAAAATTTTCTAATTACATTGACTTTGCTCTATACAGAAATGGCTTTGAGTATTTGAAGCGTGAAGTTTCAAGTGTTGTTTCACTTGACTTTGATGATGATAAATTGATTGATACATATCGTCCCGAAGCAAGAACGGCTCTTAAAAAATCTTTGAAGATGGGAGTTGAAATTGCTGAGACAGAAAGATTTGAAGAATACTATGAAATTTTGAAAAAGAATTTGAAGATGCGTCACAATGTAAATCCAACTCATACACTCGAAGAGTTGATTAAACTTAAGAACACTTTTCCAACTCGAATTCGACTCTTTGGAGCATTTGTTAAATCGAAATTGATTGCTGGCGTTTGTAACTTTTCAGCAAATTCGAAAGTCGTTCTTGCCTTTTACATTTCACACAATGAAGATTATCAAGAATATCGTCCAGTCAATCTTTTGTTTTATGAAATAATGAGACGATACAAATCGGAAGGATTCAAATTCCTTGATTTTGGAATTTTCACAGTGAACATGGAACCGAATTGGGGATTAGGTCGCTTCAAAGAAAATTTTGGTGCTCGTGGAATTTTTAGAGATACATTTCAATTGAAATTAAAATAACAATGCTTAGAATTCTTCACATTGCCGTAGAAAATTTTGCTGGTGTTCCTTTATCATTTGTTAAAATGCATAGAGCAATGGGTGATAAATCGTTGCTCGTTACTTTCTATCGCACTAAACAAAATTTTCCCGAAGAACTCTCACTGAATTTTAAAATTCATAGAAACTTTATTGCAAATCTATGGCGACAAGTTAAAGTCGCTCAAAACATTTTATCAATCGAGAGAAAAGAAAAATCTTATCCACTTTACTTCGAACCAAAAAATTTTGCCGAAGCTTTGTTCTTCGATTTGCGTGAATCTTTTAGAAGAAAAAAAATTTACCAATTCATCGAACAGCATAGACTTTACGATGAGTTTGATATAATTCACTATGATGGTGGAATGGACTTTTTCAGAGATTCACATATTGCAAAGCAATGGAAAATTGATGGGAAAAAAATTGTCTGTTGTTATTTCGGAAGTGATTTGCGCTCTCGTGGTTTGATGAAAGAACTCGATAAAATATCTGATTTGAATTTGACAACTGAATTCGATCATCTTGAAATGCATCCTGACATTCACTATATCTTCTATCCTTACGAAGGTGATGATGTACCTGAGAGAATTCCAAATGAAACTAATACAGTTCGAATTGTTCATTCACCAACAAACAGAAAATTCAAAGGAACTGAATTAATACTTCGTGTGATTAAGGAAATTAAAAAAGAAAGAAACATCGAATTCATCTTACTTGAAAATTTACCACGAGAAAAAGTTTTGAAAATTAAAGCAACTTGTGATATATGCATTGATCAAGTTGGTGGAAAATTTGGTGGAACTGGTTATGGAAAAAGCGGACTTGAAAGTTTGGTCATGGGAATTCCAACTATTACAAACATGACTGAGAGTTATCAAAAATTTTTGAAAGAAAATCCATTTGTCGTTGCAAACAATGAGAAAGAGCTTAAAGAAAAATTAATCGAATTGATTGATAATAAAAATCTTAGAGAAGAAATTGGACGAAAATCTATTGAATGGGTGAAGAAATATCATTCCTACCAAAGTGTTAATCAGCAACTTTTGAATTTATATCGTCAGCATGGAATTCTCTGAAAGAAAGGGGATTTTCTCTCACACTCTTGTTTATTCATTTGGAAATTTTTTTAGTAGGGGATTAAACTTTATTCTTCTTCCCTTCTATAGTCATTACATCGCACCTGATGAGTTTGGAATTTATTCGGTTATTATTTCGATTATTACAATTGCTTCAACAATTCTCAATTTAGGTTTACCTGGAATCTTTGTTAAAAATTTAACTGATAGTCAATCAATTGAAGCTAAAAGAAAATTTATCTCAAATGTGATTAGTCTTGTTTCGTTGATAACCATTCCACTTTTAATCGTTATTCTGATTTTTTCAGGTGAGATTAGTCGAGTTATTCTTGGCAATTCGAAGTATGGACTTGAGATTATACTTGGTACATTATCAATTTTAAGTTTGAATTACTCTTATTACTTATCGGTCTATTATGTGGCTGAAGAAAATTCAAGGAAGTATGTTCTCGTTAATTCAATCTCAGCAATTGTAAATTTTGTATTGAACATTCTATTGATTGTTTTATTCGATTTAGGAATTAATGGAATTTTTATTGCACAAATTTTCAGTTCATTTGTGATAATAATTTTAGCTTCAGATGTGATTAAAAATTATTTGAAATTTGAAATTGACTATGCTTACTTAAAACCACTTTTGATTTTGTCTTTACCTCTTTTGTTTTCCAGCGTTTTTACGATTGTTGTCGAATTGATTGATCGCTTTATTGTTTTGAAAATGTTAGGTGAGACACAAGCAGGAATTTACTCCTTTGGTTATCGAATTGCATTGATTTATAATTTGTTCGTTCTATCGTTCAAGTCAGCATGGATACCGCACTACTTTAATTTGAAAATTGAGGATGAAAAAGAAAGTTCAAAGCACCTTGGTCGAGTTTTAACAAAACTTGTTTTTGTATCTGCTGTAATAATTCTGAGTGTTCAAATCAGTGTTGAAATATTTTTTGATAAAAAAATTTTTTCTCTTCAATTATTTGATGTTGCTTACAGTGATGGAAAAGATTTTATCATTTATGTGATGATAGGTTACTTTTTCAGTTTGATGATTGCTTATTACTCAATTGCTCCGTACAAATTCAATAAAACGATTCATTTTTTGATTGCTGATTTGGTTGCAATGATTTTGAATTTGCTTTTTAACTTTTTGTTAATACCAGAAATCGGCGTGAAAGGTGCTGCTATTTCTACTATGTTAGCGTTTTTTGCTGGAGCTTTTTATCTAATGATTTACAATCTGAATAAAATTAAAATAGAGTATGAATATGGTAAGATTGCTTTAATTCTTTTTTTATTCCTTTTATGTTTTGTTTTCTTGATGGAATTTGAAAATATACTTTTAGCTTTGATCGTGTTGACTTGTGTTTTAGTTATGGGAATTAAATTTAATTTCGTCAATAAAGACTTTCGATCAATCTTAAAGTTTTAATCGTTTCTTAATCTCAGATTTTCTCAGTTCAACTCTCTTCTTACAATTTAATGTTTTTTTAATCAGCAATAAGCGAAAACAAAATTTAATAGATTGGGTTTTAGAAAAAAGTTTATAAGGTAACTCAAGACATTAAGAATAAATTTTTCAAAAGTTTGGATTTGAAGTTTCAATAGTCAGAACGAATTATGAAAAAAATTAATCATACAGATTTAACAATTTTATTGCTCTTATCAACTCTGCTTCGCAAATATTCCAATTGAAAAATTTTTCTACTGCAAGTCTGCCATTCACACCATATTCAAAAACTAAATCTGGATTTTGAATTAACTCAACTATTTTATTCATCATATCTTGGAAATCAGTTGGATTAACCATTACACCACATTTAGCTATTTCGAAAATTTTTCTGATTGGTTCATAATTAGATGCAACAATACATTTTCCTAATGCCATGTAATCGAAAATCTTTATCGGTAGTGAGCGTTCATAAATTTTGTTTGGTGGTCTTATGTCAAAACAAATGTGAGCTGGTTCAAGAAATTTCGAAAAGTTTTTGTAATCAGTCCATTCATGATATTCAAAATTAATTTTCAGCTTTGGAAATTTTTCTAAGAAAATTTTTTCATTTTCATTTTCAAATCTTCCAGCAAGTATAAATCCAAATTGATATTCAGGTATTTGATTTTTTAACTCAGCTAAAATTTTGTAAAAAATTTCTAATCCTCGTGAAACTGAAATCACTCCAGCATAACCAAAAATTAATTCGTTATTAATTACTCGTCTCGTTGAAGAATTGTAAAACTCAATTACTGGATAGTAAGAAATAATCGAATATCTTTTTCTTGGTGAATATTTTCTGTATCTAAGAACTTTTGTTTCTTCACCAATGAATAAGTAGTCCGATAAGTTAGTCGAAAGGAAATTAATTAAATGTCCAATCGCAAAAAGAATGAATTTTCTAATTCCGTTTCTTTTTAAGTAAATGTTTTCAGGATACCATTCAGTTACATCGTAAATAATTTTTGCTGGGCTTTTTTTCTTTTGAATTAAAGTAAATATAAAAGAAACAATCACTGGGAATGGTTCGCTACAGATAATTAATTCAGGATTGATTGTTCGCAATTGTTTTAAGATAAAAGAAATTTTTTTTCTACTATTCGATTTATTCGTTTCGAAAGTTTTACCAAAAATTTTTATTCCTTCAATTTCAGTTTCGATTTTACTGGTAGTCACAATGATTGAAACTTGGAAACCAAATTTTTGTAACGACTTTCCGATTTTGTCAAAAATTCTTTCATCGAAAGGTGGGTGACCTGTAGAAATGATTGCGACTTTTTTCATTTTCTATCATCTAATATTTTGAAATCAAATAACATTACATTCAAATTTATGAACATTCATGGAAGGAATTAAAATGAAAACAAAAATACTCCCGATATTATCAATCGCTTTGATTTTAATCATCTCATACTTCGCACTTACAGCAAATGGAAATTCAAATAATTCTAATGATAAGGCAAAAGGAAAATCTTTCGAGGAAATTCTGAAATTGGCAAAGAAAGACAATAAAAAAGTTTTGATTAATGTTTATGCTGATTGGTGTAGTTGGTGTAAGAAAATGGAAAAAGATACTTATCCAGATTCTGAAGTTCAAAAAGAACTTAATAGAAATTATTACCTCTACCGTCTTAATGGTGAATCTAAAGAAACAATTGAATATGATGGTCGAAAATGGACAAAAGCAGAATTGACAGCTGCATTTGGAATTAGAGGTTTCCCTGCAACAATTTTCTTGAATTCCAATTCAAAACCAATAACTGTTTTGCCTGGTTATGTAGATGCAAAAACTTTTGCAAGTATTTTGAAATACATTGGTGATGATTTGTACACGAAAATGACATTTGAAGAATTTATGAAAGGTAAGAAGAATTAATTTGAAATTAAGAATTTGTCACCCTTAACTGAGTAAGGGTGACAAATGAAAATTTAACTTATTCCAAGTTTCTTTTTGAAATACTCAAGTGTGAGTTTAATACCTTCAGTTCTCGAAACTTTTGGTTCCCATCCCAACAATTTTTTTGCAAGAGTTATATCTGGTTGACGAACTTTTGGGTCATCAACTGGAAGCTCTTTGAATGTAATCTTACTTTTACTATTCGTATGCCTTAATACTTCCTCGGCAAACTCAAGTATTGTAATTTCATCTGGATTACCGATGTTAACTGGTTCGTGATAATCAGTATTGAGCAATCTAAAAATTCCTTCGATTAAATCATCAACATAACAGAAACTTCGAGTTTGACTTCCATCACCAAAGACAGTCAAATCTTCACCCTTAAGAGCTTGGGAAACAAAAGTCGGAAGCACGCGACCATCATCAAGTCGCATCCTTGGACCGTATGTATTAAAAATTCTAACAATTCTCGTATCTACTCCATGATAACGATGATAAGCCATTGTCATAGCTTCAGCAAATCTTTTTGCTTCGTCATAAACACCACGTGGACCTATTGGATTTACATTTCCCCAATAACTCTCAGGTTGAGGATGAATTTCAGGGTCACCATACACTTCGGAAGTCGAAGCAAGAAGGAAACGAGCTTTCTTTGCTTTTGCCAGTCCAAGTGCTTTGTGTGTTCCAAGTGAACCAACTTTAAGAGTCTGGATGGGATATCTTAAATAATCAATTGGTGAAGCTGGCGAGGCAAAATGTAAAATATTATCAACTCGACCTTCAACATAGATGAATTCAGTTACATCGTATTTAATAAACTTGAAATTTTCATTACCAAAAAGGTGCGAGATGTTGTCCAAACTTCCAGTAATCAAATTATCAAGACAAATTACTTTATGACCATTTTCAATTAACTTATCACAAAGATGTGAGCCTAAAAAACCAGCTCCACCAGTTACGACCGAAACAGGTTTTTCTGACATAAATTACTTCGAATATTCTTTTAGGAATCCATTAAAAGTTGCACGATGTGATTCTTCATCAGCTAATAAAGTTATTGCCAAATCTTGAGTGACATAATCGTTACCTTCGCAGAGTTTGATGATTTCGTTATATGTTTTGATTGCATCATCTTCAGCTTCGAGGACACCTTTAATCACCGAAACAACATCTGTTGTATCCTGAGGAGGTTGAAGTCCCTTTTGTTCAGGTTTAAATTCAAATGAACCAGGAACATAACCACCAAGCTCTTTGATTCTTTTTGCAAGAGTTTGAGCGTGAGTTAATTCTTCAGCGACATCAGCTGCCAATGCTTTTTTTATTTCTTCTGCTCTCACTCCTTCGAGGTTTACAGAATTTGCAAGATAGTTTTGAACTGTCTCCAGTTCCTTCCAATATGCTTTTATTAAAAGCTCTATGATTTTTTCTTTCATGTTCCACCTATATTTTTGTTTATTGTTGATACAAATATAAATAAGATGCTTCAAAAATTATGACTTTAAATCAAGGATAGAAGAAATATGAAAATTAAGTTTACTAAAATGTGCGGTGCTGGTAATGATTTTATTGTAATCGATGATAAATCTTTTCAACCAAATGAAGAATTGATTAAAAGATTATGCAACAGAAATTTTGGAATTGGTGCAGATGGAATTTTATTAATTAGCGAATCAAACATCGCTGATTTCTCAGTTAGATATTTCAATTCTGATGGAACAGGAGATGCGCTTTGTATAAATGGAGCAAGGTCAGCAGTACTTTATTGTTTTTTGAAAAACTTGTGTGAAAAAGATTGCCGATTTGAATTTATTGGAAAAGTATTCAATGCAAATGTTATGGATATGAACAAAGTCAAAGTATTTTTTGAATGCACTCCGATTTATGAAATTAATAAAGTAATAAACTTTCACGATACAAATATTGAGGTATCATTTTTTGATATAGGTTCGAAGCATATTGTAATTGATTGGGAATCTTTTCAAATGAATTTAAAACTGGATGAATTCTCTTCACTTGATTTTGAAAATTTTGATGTCAATTCAATTGGAAGAGAATTGAGATACCATCATGCATTTTTTCCTTCTGGTGTAAATGTAAACTTCATTAAAAAATTGAATGAGAATTTATTTGCAATTAGAACTTACGAAAGAGGTGTTGAGTCTGAAACCTTAGCATGTGGTAGTGGAAGTATTTGCTCAGCACTATTTTTATATTTAGCTAAAAAAATTCAACCACCAACACAACTTTTAACTCGAAGTGAAAAAATTTTGGAAGTTGATTTTCACTTTAATGATCAAGACACATTGAATGTTGAAATTATAGGACATGCTGAAAAGATTTTTGAAGGCATAATAGATATATAGTTTTTCATTGTCTTAGAAGATAGACCTTCGTAAATTTGTAGAGTTAAACCAAATTATTAAGGAGATATCAATGTCCAAAATCATATTTAGTATTAGTTATTCTGTTTATCCTGATAAAATTGACAAGTACTTAAAGAAAATTTCTTACTTAAAATCACTTTTATCTGAAGAGAATTATCAATATTCAGTTTATCGTGATAAAAAGAATCCATATGAATTTGAAGAGATTTATGTTTTCGATTCAGAAGAAGACTTTGAAGCATTTGACGATTCAGAAAATGAAGAAGCGAGCGGAATTATTTTCGAAATTGTAAATAATTATGTAGTAAATAAAAAACAAACTTATAAAACATTAATTGAGGTAGAAGATTAAAATGAAATTTAACATAAAATATTTGTATCTGATTTTAGGTTTAATTGTTGTTGGGTTAATCGGATATTTTGTAGTTGCCCGAGAAGTTGATAAGTCAAAAACTAACAGAATGCCTGATGACGAAATTCACAAAAATTTATCACAGAAGCAGTTTCAACAAATGAGTAAAGAAATTCAAGCAAAAATTGATTCATTAAAAGAAGTTGTAAAACAAAATCCGAACGATACAATTGCTTTGAATCACCTTGGTTATTTTTTATTGCAAGAACATAAATTCGATGAAGCTGAAATGTATTTCGAGAATCTGTTGAAGATTAATCCAAAAAGAATTGATGTATTAAATGTTTTAGCAGAAATGAATTTCAATCTTCAAAAATTTGATAAATCAGAAAATTATCTTAAGAAGTTAATTAGTTTGGAAAAAGATAACGAAGTTGCTCAATATAATTTAGGTGTTGTTTACTTAATGCAAGGTAAAAAAGCTGAAGCAAAAAAGGTGTGGAACGATTTGGTAAAGAAGAATCCGAATTCAGAATTGAGCAAGATGGCAAAAGAATCTATGCAAGCACTCCAGTAAAATGTTTGAATATAGCACTGTTATTCATGTTCATTCCAATTACTCCGATGGTTCAGGTGAAATTCCTGAAATTGCTCGTTACGCCAGTGAAGTAGGAGTTGATGTAGTTCTAATGACAGATCATAATACGCTTAGACCACTAAAAGATGGTCTTGAAGGTTGGTATGGTTCTACACTTGTTTTGATTGGAACAGAGATTAACGATCAAAAAAATCATAATCATTATCTCGCATTTGGAATTAAAAATACATTTGATAATAGATTGACTGCTTCAGAATATGTTAAGAAAGTGAAAGACGAAGGTGGTATTGGTTTTATTGCTCACCCTTTCGAAAAAAGAAATCACATGAAAGAGCACCCACCTTATCCTTGGACAGATTGGTCTACGGATGATTACGATGGAATTGAAATTTGGAATCACATGTCCGAATGGATGGAAGGATTAACAGAGCAAAATAAATATCAACGCTTTGTTCATCCACTTAAAACGGTTGAAAGACCAAATGAAGAGTCAATTAAACTTTGGGACAAAAAAGCACTTGAAAGAAAAGTTGTAGGTATAGGTGGAGTTGATGCTCACGCATATAAACAAAACATGCTTGGATTTTTTGAAGTGGAAATTTTCCCATACAAAGTTTTATTCAAATCAGTTAGAACAAATATTTTTACTTTAGAGCCATTGATAAGAGATAACTCAAAACTAGATTATAACAAGAATTTAGTTTACGAAGCTCTAAGAGAAGGAAGATGTTATATCACAAATTATTATCATGCTGATTCTCGTGGTTTTCGATTTTTCGCAGAAGCAGATGGTAAAGTTTTTCAAATGGGTGAGACAATTCCAAAAGAAATTCAAAAAATTCGATTACGTGTAAAACTTCCAGAAATAGTTACGGATATAAGACTTATTAAAAACGGAGAGTATGTTGATTCTGTAATTAGCGATGAAGCTACTTGGTCAATTACAAACAAAGGTATTTATCGTGTGGAAGTTTTGTTTGATGACAAACCATGGATTTATTCCAATCACATAAGATTTGTTTAATAAACTAAGGAGTTAAAATGCTTACACCAAAGAAAAAAATTTCAAAAAAAGAAATTAAGCAAGATAGATTAGTTGAAACTTACTTCAAGTTGAAAACTTTCTTTGAAGAAAATCAGAAAACAATTTTAATCAGCCTTGGTGGTTTAGTCGTTGCTGTTTTATTGGTCATTTATTTTGTAAATCGATCGAAAGAAAGAGATATTGAATCTACAACATTACTTGGAAATGTAATTGGTCTTTATGAACAAGGACAATTTCAACAAGCAATCGATGGTAATCCAGCCAAGAAGATAAAAGGATTAAAAGAAATTGCAGATGAATATGACGGTACTGAAAGTGGTGAAGCTGCAAAAATTTTCTTAGCAAATTCATATTTCAATCTTGGTAAGATTGATGAAGCACTAAAATATTACGAAGACTATGATGGGGATAATAAATTATTTAAAGCTACCGCTTATGCAGGTGCAGCTGCATGTTATGAAGCTAAAGGAAATAAAGAAGAAGCAGCAGAGTTATATTTAAAAGCTGCTAAAGTTAATCCGAGCGAAGTTTATACTCCAGAATATTTACTTTATTCAGCAAGACTTTATGCTGAATTAGGCAAAAAGGAAACCGCAAAAAAATTGCTTGAACAAATTAAGAAAGAATATTCAAACTCAGCTCAAGCAAGAGATTACGAACGATATATTGTTGAATTTCAATTACAGAATGAGTAATAAAAATTTTCAATAAACGATTTAGTATGATAAATAAAAACAAAAAAGGCTGTCAACTGACAGCCTTTTTTGTTTGGAGTTTTTATGTTCAATAATTACTTAACTAACATCATTTTAATTTCTTTTGAGAAATTACCGAACTGCAATTGGGCAATGTAAATACCACTCGTTACAAGTTTACCAGCATCGTTTCTTCCATCCCAAATAATTGAATGATTACCTTTATCATAAAGTTGATTATCAATTAAAGTTTTTACCAATTGTCCGAGTTGATTGTAAATTTTAAGTGAAATTTTCTTCTCAATTGGCAGGTAGAAAGAAATTTTTGTTGATGGGTTAAATGGATTGGGATAATTTTGATATAACTGATAATCATCAGGTGTGATGATTGTTAAATCTTTTACTTCAACACCAGTTTTTTTAGTACCTTCAACGACTCGCAATCCCCAACGCTTTGGATTTGGAGCTCGTACAGAGTCAACTGTAACCCATTGACCTTGAGAAGCATTCCATTGAATTCTTTTGTGTATAACTGAATCAACTAACGCTTGATAGGGGAGAATGATATCTTCAAATCCATCTTTATCTATATCAGTATATCGTCCAAAAATTTTTGATGGGAATGAATTATCAATCGTAAAAACAGTATCAATTAGACCAAGTGAGTCTCTAATAACTCTTTGAGTATAAATTGTTGGGTCACCTGGATATAATTTTTCAAAAGTCCAGTTAGCAGGATTTGTTTTATCTCCACCTTGAAATTCTGCAGTCAATAAATTGCAACCAGTTATTCCATAAGTTGAAGAAGTATAAATATTTGGTTTACCATCTTTATCAATATCACCATAACCGAAACCAAAAGTAACCAACCCTGGATCTAAAACACCAGCTTCAACGAATCTTAAAACAAAAACATTGTTAGTATCAATTCTTGAAGTTGAGCTTCCTGGGGGATAGTGAATTACATGAATTGTTCCAATAAAGTTACTGCCAGTGCTGTGATAGTTTGGTAAATAAACTTCTTCTCTTCCATCTCGATCAATATCAAAAGTTCCACCACCAAATAATGCAACATCATCAGCGTTACTTAATCTCAAGCTTTGCTTTCCAGTTGTTGTATCAGCTTCTACATAAGTATTTGCAGCTGGTACTCTTAATGGAGTGACTGCTTTGTAGTTCCATGCTTGGAAAAGTAATTCTGGATTTCCCTGACCATCGAAATTGGCAATATGCATTGAGTAGGGAGTACCCAAATTCATATCCCAAGTAGCAAGGTCAATTCGGCTCTTCGAATATTCAGCTTGGAAACCAGAAAATCCTGGATCGTTTGTACTCCAATCACCAATTGCACTTATGATATAAAATTTATCGTTTGAATTCGGGTTTGAATTGTAGAAAACAAGTAATTCATTTTGGTTATCTCTATCAGGGTCACCAATTTCCATATATTCAGTGTTTCCAGAAATTCCAGTCATTTGTGGAAGAGTAGTTGAATTAATTACCTGCGAAGGTAATGTACCAAAGTTGTTGCTACCAGGAACTCCATCCCATTCAAAAATGAAAATACCATTATTGTTACTCTGGAAGATGATTTCTTTCTTACCGTCATTATCCAAATCTCCAGTGATTACATATCTTGGAGTTGAAGAACCACCACCAGATGCAACTTTTGGAGAAGTCCAAACTAACTCGATGGAATCGTTACCAACAACTTCAAACACATGAACATGACCTAAGTCGTTGTAGTTTGTTACCAAAATTTCTGACTTACCATCATTATCCAAGTCGGAGTCAAACCAGCAACCACGGATACTCTTTAATCCATTGAGAACTGAATCCATGTAAGTTGCACCACTTAAAAGTGGATAATTGTAGTAAGTCGATAATCGAACTTGTGCAATTGCAACGGTCGATAATGCGATTAGCATTATTAACGGTATTAATTTTTTCATATTACCTCCAAATGATTTTTTGTTGTTTATTTGACAAAGGATGGCTTATAAAAATTTTGAACATTAATTCACCTCACAATGCAGAATTATATAAATATTTGTTTAATGCAAAATAAAAAATTTATAAAAAGATTATCAAGAAAAATGAGTTAAGGAAATATTTATGACTTTATCCAATTTAAATTTTAATTCATATTCATCATTTGATTTAAACTTGTTCAATTAATATTTTTCAGAAAACAAAATCGGTTAGGATGAAAATCAAAAATCAAATTTACCCACCACAAAATTTTTGAGGTCTTATGAAACGATTTTTTATAATTTTAGTTTTAATTCCAATTCTTGTTCATGCAGGAACAACGGGCAAAATTGCAGGAAGAGTTGTAGACGCCAAAAGTAAGGAACCGATTCCTTCTGTTAATGTGATTATTGAAGGAACAAATTTCGGTACTGCTACCAACCTCGAAGGTTATTATGTTATAAACAATGTTCCACCAGGAGTCTATACAATTGTGGTTTCGGCAATTGGATATGAGAAGAAGATAATAAAAAATGTTAAAGTGTCTGTTGATTTTACCACAAGAATAAATGTGGAACTGAATGAGGAAGCAGTTACTCTCCAAGAAATTGTAGTTGAAGCTCAATCGCCTTTAATAAGAGAAGATTTAACTTCTACGCAATCAACAATAGATGCAGGACAGATAGATGCATTACCAGTCGAAAGTGTTCATCAAATATTAGCATTGCAAGCTGGAATTACTCAAGGTGTAGGAGGTGAATTACATATTCGTGGTGGTAGAACAAATGAAATTCTCTACACGGTTAATGGTGTATCTATTTCAAATCCATTTGATAGCTCACCTATGGTCGAGATTGCAACAAATGCTGTTCAAGAAATTTCTGTTGTGAGCGGAACATTTAACGCTGAATATGGGAATGCATTAAGTGGAGTTGTTAATACAATCACAAAGGAAGGAACTCAGGAATATAAAACTCATCTTTCATTTTATACTGGAGATTTCTTATCAACTCGAAAAAATATTTTCTTTAATGTTGATGATGTTGAGCCATTAAGTAATAATGTAACTGAGCTCACCTTTAGTGGACCTTTTCCGTTTTTGAAAAATAATCTTCTCTTTTTTGTTTCGGCAAGAAATGAAAATAATAAAGGTTGGCTCTTTGGAGTTCGACAGCATATGCCTTGGGATTCAGTTTATATTAATCCTGCAAATCCAAATGATATTCGAATTTCAAAATCAGGTGATGATGCAATAGTACCAATGAATCCAAGTAGAAAATTTAGTGGAACAATAAAATTGACATTTAAACCAACCTCAACAATAAAAATCAATTACGATTTACTCTACTCAGATAACTATTTCAAATATTATTCTCATGATTTCAAATACAATCCAGAAGCAGATTATAATTATTACGAAAAAGGTTACATCAATTCTTTAGATTTTAGACATGCAATTAGTAATAGAACTTTTTATTCGCTCAAATTAATGTACAATTTCAACGACTACAAACAATATCTTTATCCTTTACTTGATCAGAATGGTAATGCAGTTGATTACTATCCAGGTTTGGGAACACAGAATTTAAAACCAGATCCAAGATATCAACCAATAGAAAAATTGACACGTCCTGTTACATACACTTTTTATTTTGGCGGAACAAGGAATGGTCACAGTTATGAACGTGCAAGAACTTATGGATTGAAATTCGACATGACAAGTCAAGTTACAACCGAGCATGAGTTAAAATTTGGTGCTGAATATAAATCTCACATTCTTGATTACGAAAGTTTTACGATACAAAGAGATACTGTACGATATCTTGTTCCAACCATTCCAGATTTAACAACACCATATCACGATTTGTACACAAAGAAACCAGTTCAATTTTCAGCTTATATTCAAGACAAAATGGAATATGCTAATTTTATAATGAACATTGGCTTAAGATATGATTACTTTAATTCAAGGTCTAAATATTCAACTAATACATTCTATCCTTCACCAAATGACCCAGCACTACCAGTTTATATCGACAAGAATTCAATCCTTGCTGATGCAACACCTAAACATCAATTAAGTCCAAGATTTGGTATATCGTTTCCAATAACAGATCGTGGAATAATTCACTTTAGCTATGGTCATTTCTTCCAGATGCCACCATTCCAGTATTTGTATACAAATCCAAATTTCAAATCAAGTTATGCGGTAGGTACGCCAATCTTCGGTGATGCCAATTTGAATCCCGAAAAAACAGTAACTTATGAAATAGGTCTACAACAACTTTTACTCGATGATTTGGCTATGACTGTTACAGGTTACTATAAAGATGTTCGTGATTTGCTCGCACTTCAAACAATTCGTGTTAGTAGTGATAGAACTTATCTAAAATATGTAAACAAAGATTACGGTAATATTAAAGGAATCACTCTTTCACTTGTGAAGAGAAGAACACCTGCAAGTCCTCTTGGAGTTACTGTTGATTATACATTTCAAGTCGCGGAAGGGAACGATACCGATCCCGATGCATTCTTCCTTGATTTATCCTCAGGTAGACAGAGCGAAAAAATTCCTGTCTTCCTTGCATGGGATCAAACTCACACTTTAAATACAACCTTTACTTTTGGTAAGATTGATAATTGGACAATTACAGTGGTAAACCGATTCGGAACTGGATTACCTTATACTCCTCAAATAACTGGTAAGCAAGTCTATGTTCGAACAAATAGTGGTAGAAGACCAACACAATTTTATGTTAATCTTTTCGCTGAAAAAATCATGAAAATATTTGGTGCAAGACTCACTGTGTTTGCTAAGATTTATAACCTCTTTGATAATTTAATCGAACGACTTGTTTATGACGATACAGGAAGAGCGACTTATACATTACTTCAAACAAGTGGAGCTACAAAGTCAGCCAAAGAATTATCAGATAAAATACCATTGGTTCGTCCACCTGAAGAATATTTCAATCGTCCACATTATTATCAACCTCCACGAGAGGTACGAATTGGTTTTGAAATTGATTTCTAAATCATTGAGGAGTGTTTAATCATGAAATTCTTCTTACTTCAAATTTCTTTTTGCTTTCTAATTTCAATGAGTCTTTTAGTTGCTCAGACAAATTCAAGTAAACAAAATGAACATCAATCGGTTAAGAATTTAATCAATACTGTTGATAATAAATCATTAAGCACAAAGTCATTTACAACAATTCAAGATTTCCAGAAAGGAGTAATAAAAAAGCTTGAAAAGATAAAAGCTCATAAAGATCGTAAGTACTACTTCATGAATGGAAATAAAATTAGCACTAATATCTACAATTATGGTGGTATTGCACCTGGCTATGGATTGCTTCGCAATGTGAATAATGTAGTCTGGCGTGGTGTTTCCTATGTTTTTCAATTTTGTCCATTTGTAGCTGCTTCAGTTCCAAGTGGATATGATTCGACAAAAAGGTTACATATTGTTTCAGATGGATTATGGGATTATCCTAATTTAAGAGATGTAAGTCCTACGGGAGATACTCTTTGGGCATGGCAACCACTTCCTGGTTATGCTGACCCAAATCAAGAATTTATGGCTTCAAATCCTGCACCTGATAAAGATAATGATGGCAAACCAGATTCCTGGCCCAGAGAATGGTACAATCCAACTCTTGGAAAATATGTCTGGCCTGGTTACTTAGCTCAAGATGCAACAAATGCAGACCTTGAAGTTTTCTGGGCAATGGACGATAGAGACAATTCTGAATTCCCTTACTGGCCCTTTGTAAAAGATTCAACAAGAAGAGGTTTAGGTGTTCAAGTAGATGGTAGAGCATTGCAATGGAGTAATGCTCTTGCAGAAAACACAATATTTTTTGTTTATACAATAGCAAATGTGAGTGACAAAAACTTAGACTCAGTTTATTTTGGAATGTATGGTGACCCTGATGTTGGTGGTGGTTTACCCGCCGATCCAGGTGATGAAGTAAGAGATGATTTAGGTTTCTTTGTTGCACCACACAATTATTCTGTACCTGTTTATGCTCGAAGTATGATGTATTTGTGGGATAACGATGGCAAAGGTCATCTCGGTTTGCCAGTTGGATATCTTGGTTGTAAATACCTGGAATCTCCTTCAAATCCTGGAAATAATTATGATGACGATGGTGATGGTTTAGTTGATGAAAAACAAGATGATGGAATTGATAACGATAGAGATTGGAATCCACTTGTTGACGATGTTGGAATTGATGGAATTCCAAACACTGGTGATTTAGGTGAAGGTGATGGAGTGCCCACTCCGGGAAAAAGATTACCTGATGGCTCACTTGACCCACTTTATCCCGGTGAACCAAATTTCGAGTTAACTGACCTTGATGAATCAGATCAAATTGGTTTGACAAGCTTTAACAGTTGGACTTGGAATACAGATAAAGTTGCAAACGATGAATCGATGTGGTATCGAGTTCAAGCTGGTAATTTTAGTGATATTCGTCAACTTGAAGATATTGTATTCATTTTTGGAAGTGGTCCAATTACTCTTTCAAAAGGCGAGATAAAAAGATTTTCAATGGCTTTACTTCTTGGTGAAAATTTAGATGATTTATTAACAACAGCAGAAACAGTTCAGAGAATTTACAACGCCAATTACAGATTTTTCCGTCCTCCGCTAAAACCAAATGTTGTTGCTGTTCCAGGTGATAGAAAGGTTACGCTTTATTGGGATTCAAGAGCAGAAGAGAGTATTGACCCAATTACAGGAAAGGATTTTGAAGGTTATGTCATTTATCGAAGTACAGATCCAACTTTTAATGATATTCAAACCATTACAGATGGTAAAGGAGCAAAATTTTTATATCAACCATTAAAAGATTTGCAAGGGAATGAATGCAGATGGGATGTTGATAAAAGACCTGAACCATTCAATGATAAAAATGGAAATCTAAAGTACGATGTTGGCGAAGAATATGTAGATATTAATGGAAATGGTCAGTGGGATCCAATCGCACCTGATTATTGGAAAGGTTATCATCCTGTTCCTTATCAAGGTAGAGGTATTCAGTATTTCTTAGGGAACAATCGTGGATTGGTTCATTTTTATGTTGATTCAAATCAAGTAGTGAATGGTCAAACTTATTATTACGCAGTTGTGGCTTATGACCATGGAGACTCACTTGGAATACCACCAACTGAGACAACTAAGAAAATCACTGTTGATCCTATTACAAACCAACTTCAATTCGATGTTAATACAGTTATGGTTATACCAGGACCACGAGCAAGTGGATATGTTGTAACTCCAACAAGCACTAAGAGTTTAGTTCATGAAAGTGGAGTTGGAAATGGTGATGTAACATTGGAAGTAATTAACGATTTAATTGTAGAACAAAATTCAGAATTTAGATTATTTTTTAGAGATACTTTAATTAGTGGTAATAGAAAAATTCCAGGCAAAAATTATTCTGTTTTGAAATTAACTCCAGTGATTGATAAAAACATCAGTTTTTATGATACAAACTTCACAAAACTATCTTATCAAAACATAAGTGATGATAACTTTTTTGTTGTAAAAGATGAAAACGGAAATACTTATACAAAAAATATTGACTATGTCGTTAACTTCGAAAGGGGAATAATTCGAAGAACTTCAACAAGCTCAATGGCAGTTAACAAAAAATATTCAGTTCAATATAGATACTATCCAATATTTCAAAGTCAATTATTAAAAGGTGAAGATGGTAATCCTGTTTTTGATGGATTGAAACTAAAAATTGTTGATAATCCAGTTCTAAAAATTGACTCAATCAAAACAAACTGGATAAAAGGTAAGTGCAACTATACATTCAGAGTTGATAGAGCATCAATAGGTGGACGTATCATTCCAAATGAAGCCGATTACGAAATTCATTTTTCTAATACATTTATCGACTCTGCAATGGTTTTGGTCTCAGGAAGATTAGTCAAAGTTCCTGTAAAGTATTCAGTAAAAG
Source organism: Ignavibacteria bacterium (assembly GCA_026415235.1). GTDB lineage: Bacteria > Bacteroidota > Ignavibacteria > Ch128b > Ch128b > Ch128b. The sequence goes on from JAOAHM010000062.1 coordinate 38,270, forward strand.
ATGTAACTACTGGAGTTCCAAGAAATATTCTAACTTACTTAAAAGAAAATGCTCTCACCCGTGACTCAAATTACACTGCTGGTGAAGAAATTGTTTTCTTCAAACCTGGTTCAACTGGAAGAACAACTGATACAACAACATGGGGAGTAATTTTCTATGAACCAGCGGGAAAAACTCCAATTCCACCTTCAGCTGGAGATGTTTTCTACATCAGAACATTAAGACCATTCAAACCTGCCGATGTATTTTATTTCAAAACAGAAGCATCAAAATTTGATGCAAACTTAGCAAAGTCAAGACTTGACGAAATAATCGTTGTTCCAAATCCTTATGTTGTTGTAAATGATATAGAACCAACGAATAAACTACCTGGACAAAATCGAGGTGAAAGAAGAATTTATTTTGAAAATCTTCCACCAGAATGTACTATAAGAATTTTCACTCTCGCAGGTGAACTTGTTCAAGTAATTCACCATTCTTCACAACTGGATAATGGAAGAGAGTTTTGGAATTTGTTGAACAGAGATGGATTTAGTGTTGCTTATGGAATTTATTTCGCTCACATCGAAGCTCCAGGAATTGGAGAGAAACTCTTAAAATTTGCAATTATTAAGTAAGTCATTCTTAAGGAGTTTTGAAATGAAGAAAATTATAATCTTAATTCCATTGATATTTTTAATTTTAATTTGCCATGCATTCTCGCAAATTGGTGCAAGCTTAACTAAAACAGGAACAACAGCAGCGCAATTTTTGAAAATTGGAATAGGTTCGAGAGCATTAGGAATGGGTGGTGCCTTTGTTGCATCATCCAACGATGTTTCGGCGATTTATTGGAATCCTGCTGGAATTGCTTTAATTGAAAATCGTGAAGCTGCTTTTAATCATGTTGATTGGTTGATGGATGTTAGTTTTGATCATGCATCTTTTGCGATGAATTTCGGTGATTTTGGAACAGTAGGCGCTTTCGTTGGAGTGATGTCCATGGGCGAAATGTTAGTTCGAACTGTTGAAAAACCTGAAGGTACTGGTGAATACTTTGGTGCTGGTGCAATGACAATTGGATTATCTTATGCAAGAAACTTGACGCAAGATTTTGCTATTGGATTTAATGCAAAATACATTCGTGAATTCATCTGGCATGAAATTGCCCAAGGTTTTGCTTTAGATATTGGAACGCTTTATAGATTACAATTTCTAAACGAAACAAGACTTGCTGCAAGTATTTCAAATTTTGGTACAAAGATGAAACTTTCAGGAAGAGATTTACTTGTTCTAACAAATACAGGTCCTGGTGGTGCAAATATTATTAATACGGAACATCAAGTTGATGAATATGATTTGCCTTTGTTGTTCAGAATTGGTGTTGCAGTTGATGCAATTAAATCGGAACAAATGCGTCTAACCATCGAAACTAACGCAATTCATCCAAATGATAATACAGAATATTTGAACACAGGTTTTGAATATGCATGGAATGAAAAAATTTTCATTAGAGCTGGCTACAAATCTTTATTCGAAAGAGATTCTGAACAAGGTTTGACTTGGGGATTGGGTTTAAATTATCGTCTTGTTGATTTTGTTAATCTTAAGTTCGATTATGCTTACCAAGATTTTGGTAGATTGAAAAATGTGCATTATTTGACTTTAGGAGTAAACTTCTGATGAATTAAAATAATTCTGATTAACTAAGAGAATTTATTTTGACTAAATATATTAATTCATCAAAAAATTTTTGCATTAAAGTTTTTAAGAGTGAATTTGGAATTATAGTTTGAGTTGAAGTTAGTTGGTTTGTTAGAAAAATTTTTGGGACTTAAATTGCAACCGAAAATTTGTTCTTTCAAAGCCGAAGTGGCGGAATTGGCAGACGCGCATGATTCAGGGTCATGTGGGAGTAATCCCGTAGGGGTTCGAGTCCCCTCTTCGGCACTAAATCTAATCTACAATGAATAATCAATCCTTAGAGAGCTCTTATCAGTTTTGCTTAAATCTGGCAAAAAAACATTACGAGAATTTTCCTGTTGCTTCTATTTTAATTCCGAAGGAGAAAAGGAAATTCGTTGCGGCAGTTTATGCTTTTGCCAGAATTGCTGACGATATTGCTGATGAAGGAAATTTATCAAACGAATTTAAAGTTACTCAACTGATTAAATACAAAGACATTTTTGTTAACAAGATTATCACCACAGAATATCCTTATCTCGAAGCGGTGTATGATACAATTCAAAAAAATAATCTGACCGAAAAAAATTTTATTAATCTTATTGAAGCATTCATTCAAGACAATCAAATAAATAAATACAAAACTTTTAGTGAAATTTTTGAATACTGTTCTAAATCAGCCAATCCAATTGGAAGAATTTTACTTGAACTATTTGATATTCGAGATAATCAAGCATTAACTCACTCTGACGAAATTTGTACAGCTTTACAGTTAACTAATTTCTATCAAGATTTGAGCATTGATATCAATCGAAATAGGTTTTATATCGCAGAGGAAATTCTAAACAAGTTTGAACTTACTTTTGATGATTTAATCAATTTTAACCAAACAAAAATTATAAACGAAAATTTTAAATGGATGATGAAATACTTACTTGATGTGAATTATAAACTTTTTCAAAGCGGAGAAAATCTTCTGAAATATTTAAGTGGTCTATTCAAGTTTGAGATAAAATTGACAATTAACGGTGGCAGAGAAATATTAAACAAAATTAAGTTGGTTGAATACAACACATTCTTAATTCGTCCTACCCTAAAAAAATTTGATTGGATAAAAATTATTTTGAGAGGATTAGTTTAATGGGCAGGTCAATTGAAGAAAACATAACAAGAAGAAGTGGAACAAGTTTTTATTACACTTTCATGTTTTTACCTAAACATCAAAAAAAAGCAATGCACACAGTCTATGCTTTTTGTCGCTTAACGGATGATATCGCTGACTCAGAAGACGAAACAAATGAAGAAAAACTTCAAAAGTTAGAAGAATGGAAAGAGGAATTATCAAATGCACTAACTCATAAATCGAAATACGAAATACTGAATCATTTAGCTGAGGTTATAAGAAATTTGAAAATGTCAGTTGAACCATTTTTTGATTTGATTGAAGGTATGAAAATGGATTTGACGAAAAAACGATACGAAACTTTTGAAGAACTTAAACTTTACTGTTATCGAGTTGCATCAACTATTGGGTTAATGTCAATCGAACTTTTTGGATATAAAAATCCTGCCAGCAGAGATTATGCTTATAACCTTGGAATTGCGATGCAACTCACGAACATTTTAAGAGATGTAAAAGAAGACATGAAACGAAACAGAATTTATATTCCCAAAGAAGATTTAGATAGATATAATTATTCAGAATATGATTTGCTTAATCAAGTTCAAAACAATTCATTTAAAGAACTAATGAGATTTGAAGCAGAGCGAGCTGAATATTTTTATAATGAAGCAAATAAATTTTTTCTACCAGAAGAGTACAAAGTGTTAGCTATGGGTAGAGCAATGCAAGAAATTTATTGTAAAATTTTGAAAAAGATTAAAGAAAATAATTTCGATGTATTTAATAAAAACAATAATCTCAGCAAAGTAGAACGATTATTTTTAACCCTCAAAAATTACTTCAAGTATTCCTTCATAATGAGATGAAAAAAGTAATCATTGTCGGTGGTGGATTAGCGGGAATCTCAGCAGCTATTCATTTGGTTGATAAAAATTATGATGTAGTATTAATTGAAAGTTCGGCTCAACTTGGAGGAAGAGCAAAATCTTTTTTCGATGATGAATGGGGATGTTACATTGATAATGGGCAACATATCCTCATTAATGCTTACACAAATACAATTGAATTAATAAAAAAGATTGGCGCAGAAAAATTTTTCGATTTTCGGGATGATTTCGAGATTACTTTTCGAGATAAAAATCTAAATGAATGGCGATTAAAGGTTAGTGAAAGTTCTAATTTGATTTTTGAAATATTCAAGTTTCAAAATTTAAATTTTATAGAGAAACTCTTTCTTATTTACTTCTTCGTTAAACTGAAATACATCAACATCGAACAATATCATGAATTCGATACTTATTCATTCCTGAAACAAAATTTTCAAACAGAAAATGTGATAAATAATTTTTGGAGGCTCGTTGTTGAATCAGCATTGAATACTTCACTTGAGCAATCTTCGGCTAAAGTATTTCTAAGTACAATTAAGAAAATGTTTCTTGAATCCAAAAGCAATGCGAATATTATTCTTCCAAAAAAATCATTACACGAGTCTTTGATTAATCCTGCTGAAAATTTTCTCAATAGCAAAGGAGTAAGAATTATTAAAAACTATGTGGTAAATGAAATTAAAACTCAAGAAAATGTTGTGAGCGAAATTAAATCAAATTCAGGAGAGACTATATCAGGTGATTATTTCATTTTAGCAGTTCATCCTTCAATGATTGGTAGATTAATTAAAAATTTTGCCGTGGATTTAAATTATCAAACGATTATCAATGTTCACTTTAAATTAGAAAATCAAACTTATAAGAATAAATTTTTTGCACTTTGGAATTCGGAAATTCATTGGGCATTCTTTCACGAAAATATTTTGACAGCTTTCAAAAGTTCAGCAAATGATTTATTAAGCTTAACAAACGATGAATTAGTTTCGATTTTTATTGATGAGTTAATTCAGTATTTCCCAGAATTGAGGAATGATTTAACAAAAATTCGTAGAAATAAATCAGATTATAGAATCATTAAAATCAAACGAGCAACTTTTATGTCCGATATTGCTTCAACAAAATCTCGACCAAAAATATTTACTGATTACAAAAATCTCTTTCTTGCTGGTGATTATATTGAAACTGGTTTACCATCAACAATCGAAAGTGCTGTATTTAGTGGAAAGATGGTAGCAGAGAAAATTATTAGTAATGCTTGATAAGATTGTAATTAAAAATTAATTGAAGTTGAAAACTATCGGTGATATTTCATTTTCATGTAATCGAAAATTGCTTTGCTAATTGAGCCAATAATTTCTTCACCAATTTTTGAGTTTGATAAATTTTTGGTCATAATCACTAATATGTATTTGAAATTTTTGTGATAATAGATTCCCATCTCGCATCGTACATCATCAAGCTCACCACCTTTGCTTGCAAGAGTTATTTCATCATCAATTCCTTCTAAGAGTGGCGTTTGTTTAGGTATGCTTAAAATTTTTATCACTTCCTTGTTTAATGAATCTGAAAGAAATTTTCCATTATAAATTATGTTGAGCAATTTTAGTTTATCTTCAGGTGTTGATAAATTTTCCTTACCAGCCTTTCGTGCAGCAAAGTCCATCATCTTTCGCTGTAGTTTTGTATTAAATAATCCGAGTTCCTGAATTGTTCGATTAATGTTTTCCATTCCAAGTGCATCAATTAATATGTTTGTAGCTGTATTGTCGCTTTGTTGAATCATAAGAACCGCAAGATTGTAATAACTTAATCTCAGAGAATTAATATCAAAGTATTGAATTAAACCACTTCCACCGACTGTGTAATTAACAGGAAGCATCTTATAAATATTCAGTTTTCCTCTTTCGTATTCTTTAAATAAATGAAGCAGTATTTCAATTTTAATCGCACTTGCTGTTGGAAAGATTTCTTTTTCATTGTAGAAAAACTTCTCTTCGTCATTCAAGTCTTGAAAAACAATTCCAATTGGGTAGGAGAAACTTGATATTTTTGATTTAATAATGCTATCAATTTTAACATTTTGATTGTATCTCAATTCATTCGCATTGTCAGTATGTGAAGATTTATCAAAAGAATATGTGAGAGAATTAAAATACAATACTAAGATTGAAAATATAATTGAATGAATTTTCATAATCTCAACCTCATTTCATTGAATAAGAAAAAAAGAATATTTATGTTTGAATTGAATAATATTTATGAAAAAAATAACAAATACAAAAACTATAAACCAACAAAGGGAGGAATAAATGCCCACACTCAAAGAAAAGCTCGCCGAACAAATACCCGCACTTCGAGATGAAATTAAAAACTTAGTAAAAGAATTTGGCGACAAAGAAGTGGATAAAATCACCGTTGCCCAAATTTTTGGTGGGCTTCGAGGAGTTAAGTCTCTTGTCTGTGATACTTCATCTGTTCCACCTGACCGTGGATTATTGATTCGTGGAATTCCAATAATCGAGCTATCTGAAAAATTACCTGAAGAAATTTTTTACCTTCTTTTGACAGGAGAATTACCAGATGAAGAGTCACTAAAACTTTTAATGCAAGATTTGAAAAAGCGAAGAAAAGTTCCTGACTATGTTTGGAAAGTTTTGAAAGCAATGCCAAAAGATTCTCATCCAATGTGCATGTTGAACACAGCAATTCTTGTAATGGAGAAGGAATCAGTTTTCAAGAAAATGTATGAAAAGGGAATCAAGAAAGATGATTATTGGATTTATACTCTTGAAGATGCATTAAATCTTGTTGCACGAGTTCCAATCGTTGCAGCTGGAATCTATCGCATGAAATACAATAAAGGACCTCGAATTCCGAGCAATCCAAAACTTGATATGGGCGCCGATTTTGCAAATATGCTCGGTATTAAAGATCCAAAAGGTGAATTCACAAAGTTGATGAGACTTTATTTGGTTCTTCATTCTGACCACGAGAGTGGTAATGTGAGTGCTGCGACAGTTCAAACTGTTGCTTCTGCTCTTTCTGATTTGTATTACGCACTTTCAGCTGGATTAAATGGATTGGCTGGTCCACTTCATGGACTTGCTAATCAAGAATGTTTAAAATTTGTTATTGATTTGAAAAAACATTTCAAAGGTGTTCCTACTGATGAACAACTACGACAATTTGCATGGGATTGGTTAAATAGTGGTAAAGTTATTCCTGGTTATGGTCATGCAGTACTTCGAATTACAGATCCAAGATTTGATGCATTCTTGAAATTTGGTCAAACTTACTGTGCAAAAGATCAAATCTTCCAGATTGTTGAAAAAATATTTAATGTAGTTCCAAAAGTATTAATGGAGCAGGGAAAAGTTAAAGATCCATGGCCTAATGTTGATGCTGGTAGTGGTGCACTGCTATATCATTATGGAATGAAAGAATTCGATTTCTATACTGTATTGTTTGCAGTTTCGAGAACACTTGGAGTTACAGCACAAACTGTTATTGCTCGTGCTCTTGGTATGCCAATCGTTAGACCTAAATCGGTTACTACTAAGTGGATTAAAGAGCATGTAACTAAACAATCTTAAGATTGATTACATAGAAAATATTTTTTCTACTTGAGCCCTGAGTTTTACCTCAGGGCTTTTTGTTTTTCATATCGAATAACTATCAAACCTTAAATTGAAAATGAGTCTTCGTGCAGATTGAAAATTATATTGATGATTTATTCTTAGTTTAATTTAGTCACCCACGCTTATTGATGAATTAATTTTGATTTTGATGATTTAAAATCGTTATCAAATATTTGAATTAGGTTGCTTTAAGTTTTTTTGATTTTGATTCTTGAGAATTTCATGTGAATAATAATTTTCAAATTGTCACGCTATTTTTTTCAGGCGTGAATAATCAATTCGAAATAAAAGAAAGAATTTTCCAATGCTAATTTCAAATCATAATTTCTGTTGAAAAAATAATGAGTTTGATTGAAAAGATTTGTTCTAAACATTTTTTCAAGTTCCAATTTCAATTTTTAACTTTGCATTAAAAGTAACTGCTTATGGAGATGACAATTTCAAGAAGAAAATTGAGAGAGAAAGTTCTTCAAATTCTTTATGCTTACGAGCTTTCAAATGACTCGCTGGATTTAATGTTTGATGAATTGCTTCAAGAAGTTACAGATGAAGAAGCAAAGGAATTTGTCAAATCCCTAACGCTTCTCACAATAAAGCATCGTTCTGAATATGATGAAATGATAAAGCAAGTTGTGAAAAATTGGGAAATCGATCGAATTGCTGTTATTGATCGTTTATTAATTAGAATGGCAACTTGCGAAATGCTTCATTTCCCAGAAATCCCTCCGAAAGTTTCAATCAACGAAGTAATTGAAATTGCTAAAAGATATTCCACTGACCAGAGCGATAAATTCATCAATGGTGTTCTTGATGCGATACTTAAAAAATTAAAAGAAGAAAATCGCATTATTAAGCGTGGTCGTGGACTAATTGAAACTTAATTGAATTCAAGGTCAACCTGTGCTTATCAATTGGAAAAAAATTTTTTCAGAAAAATACAGAAAAGTATTTTACTGGGCTCTTTTTGATTTTGCCAACACTTCTTTTTCAATTACAATAGTCACATTTGTTTATGCTGTTTACTTCAAAGAGACTGTTGCGAACAATCAGCCTATTGGTGATTTTTATTGGAGCCTTGGCACAGGCATTTCGATGATGATTGTAGCTCTAATTTCACCATTCTTAGGTGCAATTGCTGATCATTCTGCAGGCAAGAAAAGATTTTTACTCTTTTTTACTTTGCTTTGTATTCTTTCAACTGCTTCACTGTATTTTATTGATGAAGGAAAAATAATTGAGGGATTGATTCTCTTCATTCTTGCAAATATTGGTTTTGAAGCAGGACTTGTTTTTTACGATGCATTTCTTCCTGAAATCTCGGATGAAAAAAATTATGGTCGTACATCTGGATTCGGATTTGCAATGGGTTACATCGGTTCTTTTGCATCTTTGATGATTGTTTATCCACTGGTTGTGAATGATTTAGTAAGATATTCTTTTCCAGCTTCAGCATTATTCTTTTTAATTTTTTCTATTCCATTATTTCTCTTTTTACCTGATACAAAAAAGAAAATTCAACTTGAAAAAAGTTATTTCCGAATTGGCTTAGAACGAATAACTTTCACAATCAAACATATTAAAAATTACAAAAATCTTGGACTGTTTTTACTCGCATTTTTCTTTTACATCGAAGGAGTAAATACCGCAATTTATTTTTCAGGAATTTATGCGAAATCAACTTTACATTTCAGTTTTAGCGAGTTAACCTTTTTTTTCATGATTGCTCAGACAACAGCAGTCCTTGGTTCAATTCTTTTTGGAATAATTGCAGACTCAATTGGACAGAAAAAAACAATTTACATGACTTTAATAATTTGGTTTGTTGTCATTATCTCAGCATCGCTAATTCAATCGAAAATTGGATTTTTTGTAATTGGAATTATTGCAGGTTTAGGTATGGGCTCAACACAATCAGTTAGTCGAAGTTTGATGAGTAAACTCACTCCTGAAAATAAAAAAACAGAATTTTTTGGTTTTTACTCTTTCTTCGGAAAATCGTCAGCCATTTTTGGTCCGATTGTTTTTGGATTTGTTTCTTGGCAGTCGGGAAGTCAACGACTTGCTATACTTACTACTGGATTATTTTTTACAATTGGAATGATTCTTCTCAGCAAGGTCAAAGAAGAAAGAGCAACTTAAATTAAAAATCTATCAACCGTTCCTTCCTTACTTGCTTCAAACTTTTATTTTGAATAACTTATTTCAGAGAATTTGATTACAATGAAATTGTTAATTAAAAATATTTTAATTCTAACCTTCCTTGTACAAGTTTCTATTGCACAACCATCGAAAGTTTTTGTTTTAAAAATTGATGACCCAATTACTCCACCAATTTCAGAATATATTCATGATGGAATAGAAGCTGCTATTGAAAGCAATGCTGAGTGTGTTGTTATCAAATTAAATACACCTGGAGGTTTGTTGAAATCAACCAGAGTAATTGTTTCTGAAATTTTAGAAGCAAAAATTCCAGTTGTTGTTTATGTTACACCATCTGGTGCGCAAGCAGCTTCAGCAGGAGTTTTCATTACACTCTCGGGTCATATTGCAGCCATGACACCAGGAACAAATATAGGTGCAGCACATCCAGTTTCTTTAGAAAAAACAGATACAGTAATGATAGAAAAAGCTACGAACGATGCAGCAGCTTTTATTCGCACTATTTCAGAGAAAAGAAATCGAAATGTCAAATGGGCAGAAGATGCTGTTAGAAAAAGTTTATCAATAACTGAAACAGAAGCACTCAAACTAAAAGTAATTGATTTAATTGCTTCTGACTTGACCGATTTACTAAAGAAAATTGATTCAATGAAAGTTATTGGGAATTTCGGTGAAAAAATTCTTTCCACAAAAAATGCGCAAGTAATCGAATTTGAAATGTCAATTGGTCAAAAGTTACTTCGATTGATAAGTGACCCAAACATCGCATACATACTGTTGATGATTGGCCTTTATGGATTGTTATTCGAATTGTATAATCCAGGTTCAATATTCCCTGGAGTTATTGGAATAATCTCATTAATTCTTGCTTTTTATGCACTTCATACTCTTCCAGTTAACTTGGCTGGTATTGCATTAATCATTGTTGCTATAATTCTTTTTGTATTAGAAACACAAATAGTGAGTCATGGACTTTTAACCATTGGAGGTTTAATATCATTTATTTTGGGGTCTCTTATGTTAATTAAAACTGAGTCAGCTCTTGAAGTCTTTAAGGTTTCATACCAAGTAATTATTGTTTTAGCAATCTTAACATTTTTATTTTTCTCTTTTGCAATAGGATTAGGATTGAAAGCTCAAAAGCGAAGGACAACAACTGGACTTGAAGGAATGATTGGTGAAATTGGTGAGACAATTACGGATTTGAATCCAGAAGGACAAATTCGTGTACACGGAGAAATTTGGAATGCTGTTTCTATTGATAATCAAAAAATAAATGAAGGTACAAAAGTCGAAGTCATTGATTACGAAAATTTGAAATTAAAAGTTAAAAAAATTTAGTGAGGTCGTTATGTTATCTCCAATTCTATTTACAATTTTATTCTTCATCATTTTGATTCTATCAAGTGCAATTAAAGTTTTAAGAGAATACGAAAGGGGAGTTGTTTTTAGACTTGGTAGATTAATCGGTGCAAAAGGACCTGGTTTGATTCTTCTAATTCCAATAGTTGATAGAATGGTTAGGGTAAGTTTACGAACAATTGTAATGGATGTACCTCCACAAGATGTGATTACAAAAGATAATGTTTCCTTAAAAGTTAATGCTGTAGTTTACTTCCGAGTTATTCAAGCTGAAAAGGCAATTGTTGAAGTGGAAGATTATTTACATGCAACATCACAACTTTCTCAAACTACATTAAGAAGCGTGTTAGGGCAATCTCAATTAGACGAAATTTTAGCAGAACGAGAAAAGATAAATCGAGAATTACAAAGAATCATTGACCATCAAACTGAACCTTGGGGAATTAAAGTATCCAATGTTGAAATTAAACATGTAGACTTGCCAATCGAGATGCAGCGAGCAATGGCAAAACAAGCTGAAGCAGAAAGAGAACGCAGAGCAAAAATAATTCATGCTGAAGGCGAGTATCAAGCAAGTCAGAAATTGAAAGAAGCAGCTATGATTATTGAAGACCATCCAGTTGCAGTTCAATTAAGATTTTTACAAACACTAAATGAAGTTGCAAGTGAAAAAAACTCAACCACTATTTTCCCAATTCCAATTGAATTAATAAAACCATTTCTAAAAGAGAAAGGAAAAGATAAAAAGAAAAAAACAGAAGATTGAGAAAGCCTTAGAAATTTTTTAAGATTGCAACAGTTCATTGGAATTTTGCGGGCGTAGCTCAGTTGGTAGAGCGTCAGCTTCCCAAGCTGAGGGTCGCGGGTTCGAATCCCGTCGCCCGCTCCATTTGATTTCCACTCAAATTTTCAATCAATTTTTTCATAATAGTTTATAATTCAACTCTCTCTAAGTCCTACCAATCTCTTCAGCAAATTCAAATTTAGAATTGATTTTCATTAGTAAAATTGAATGACAAGTAAAACCACAAATAAAAGATTTACCATACATAATTTTTTAAGAATTTCTACCAAATTTTCTTTCGAGATAAATAATTAATCATTCTTCACCTCTCTTACTGTTTTGTATTAAACAAATAGAAATTATCTCAAAATTTTGCGAACTTTGTAACAGAAGTAATTAATAAAGGAAAATTATGGCAATAATTAAACCATTCAAAGCACTCAGACCAGAGCGAAATGTTGCTCACTTAGTTGCAACTCCACCTTACGATGTTCTAAGTCGTGAAGAAGCATTTGAACTTGCAGAAGGCAATCCAATTTCGTTTCTGAGAGTAACTCGCTCAGAAATAGAGCTTCCTTCAAATGTTAATCCTTATTCTCAGGAAGTGTATGATTTAGCTAAGAAGAATTTGGAAAAGATTATTGAAAAAGCTCCGATGGTTCAAGATCAAAGTGATAAATTTTATCTCTATCAATTAGTGATGGGTGAACAATCCCAAATTGGAATTGCAGCAACTTTTGCAGTAGATGATTATGATAACAATGTGATACTCAAACACGAAAAAACAAGAAAAGAAAAAGAAGATGACAGAACAAATCACATCTTAACAACTTCTGCTCAAACCGGACCTGTTTTTTTAACCTATCGAGATTTTAAAACAGTAAATGAAATTGTAGAAAAAATTATAATGGAAGTCGCACCGATTTATGACTTCATCGCAAAAGATGGAGTGATGCACAGAATTTGGATTGTACCAGATAACTACAATGAAATGATCATTAATGAAATTAAAAAAGTGGATAAGATATACATTGCTGATGGTCATCATCGTGCAGCAAGTGCATCAAGAGTTCGCGCAATTAAAAGAGAGCAAAATCCAAATCATACAGGTAACGAAGAATACAATTTCTTCTTGGCAGTTCTGTTTCCGGCGTCACAATTAAAAATTCTACCTTACAATCGAATTGTATTCTCTTTGAATGGAATGAGTGAAGAACAATTTTTAGAAAAGATTAAAACAAATTTTGATGTTGCTCAAGTTGATTTTTCTTCACCTAAACAAAAAAGACAAATTTGTATGTACTTAAACAAAAAATGGTATCTCTTAACTCCAAATGCAAATGTGAAAGAAGGAAAGAGTTATGGTGATAATTTAGATGTTAGTATCCTGCAGAATTATTTATTAAATCCAATTTTAGGAATTGAAGATCCAAGAACAAGCAAAAACATAGATTTTGTTGGTGGCATTCGAGGGACAAAAGAACTTGAGAAGTTAGTTGATAGTGGAAAAGCAGCAGTTGCTTTTTCAATGTTTCCAGTAACAATTGAAGACTTAATGAATATTTCTGATGCAGGCGAGATAATGCCTCCAAAATCAACTTGGTTCGAACCAAAACTTAGAGATGGTTTATTAATTCACCTTATATAAAAATAAATGAGGTTAAAATGACAAACCGTGTATATAATTTCAACCCTGGTCCTGCAGTCTTACCTGAACCTGTTTTGAAAGAGGTTCAAGAAAATTTGATGGCTCTTCCTGGTGTAGGAATGTCGATTCTTGAAATAAGTCATCGTTCGTCAACTTTTGAAAACATTTTGAATGAGACAATAGAAAATTTGCGAAAGCTTGCTAACATACCTTCGAATTACAAAATTCTGTTCTTAGGTGGTGGTGCAAGTCTACAATTCTCAATGGTCCCATTAAACTTAATGCCTCCGAAAAATAAAGCAGATTATATTGTCACTGGTTCATGGAGTAAAAAAGCTGTTAAAGAAGCAAAACGAGTTGGGCAAGTTAACATTGCAGCATCAACTGAAGAAGAAAATTTCAAAAGAATTCCAAAACAAGAGGAATTAAAGCTTGATCCTGATGCAGCTTATGTTCATTACACTTCGAACAACACTATCTTTGGAACTGAATGGCATTACATTCCTGAAGTCGGTGATGTTCCACTTGTTTGTGATATGAGCTCAGATATTTTCTCATATCCTTTTGATGTTTCAAAATACGGATTGATTTATGCTGGTGCACAAAAAAATCTTGGTCCTGCTGGCGTAACCATTGTAATTATTCGTGAAGATTTGCTCGAGCGTTCTCAAGATTCATTACATACCATGTTGAATTATAAAATTCACGCAGAGAATAATTCTCTTTACAATACTCCGCCAGTCTTTGCAATTTATGTTGTTGGTTTGGTTGCAAAGTGGTTATTAAATTTAGGTGGACTTGAAGCAATTGCAAAAATAAATGATGAGAAAGCAAAATTAATTTATGATGCAATTGACAATTCAAATGGATTCTATCGAGGTCATGCAGAAAAAGATTCTCGTTCGAAGATGAACATAACATTCCGATTACCATCAGAGGAACTCGAAAAGAAATTCGTTAAGGAAGCAACTGAACAAGGTTTAGTTGGATTGAAGGGACATCGTTCAGTTGGTGGTTTGAGAGCATCAGTTTATAATGCTTTCCCAATTGAAGGTGCAAAAGCACTTGTTGAATTCATGAAAGATTTCCAAAACAAAAATTCCTAAACTCGAAATTCATCTGAAAGTCCCTCTCGTATCTTGAGAGGGATTTTCATCTTTAATTAATCTGGAGGAGCAAGCTATGTTAAAAAATGAAATTCTAAATCTTCAAAAAGATGTTGTTTATCCTTCTATTACAATATTGATGCCCACTTCAAGAATAACAGTTGATACTAATAAGGAGAAAATTCTATTAAAAAATTTGATTAACGAGTTGGAGGAGAAATTAAAACATAAAGTTGATAAAAAGAACGCAGAAGTTTTATTACAAAAAGTTAGAGATTTAGCAAACGAAATTGATTTTTTTAACATGAATGATGGACTTGGAATATTCGTTAACGAAAAAAAATCATTCATCATAAAATTCCCATTTACTGTTCCTGCTCTGGTTGTTATTGACGATACTTTTGAGACAAAATATTTAATCAAACAATACAACCGTTCAATTGAATATTATCTTTTGAATCTGAATGAGAAAGAAACTTCCTTGTTTCTTGGTTTCAATGAAATAATTGAACCAATTAAAAATGATGATTTTCCATTTTCCATACACGACATTGTTGAAATTAGCTATGAACAAGGTACATGGCACTACGACTCAGCAATGATGGAAAAAGTAAAACAGTACTTACGTGAAGCAAATCGAAGAGCTAAAAATAATATTGAGAATGAGTCACCTTTAGTAATTGCAGGAGTAAACAAAATTGTGTCTCTATTTGAAGATTTAAGTGATTACAAGTTAATCATTGGAAAGATTGAAGGAAGTTATGATTCAAAGAGTTTACACGAACTTGGTAAGAAAGCAAATGCAATTGTTCAAAAATATCTAAACGAAATTAGAGAAAAAGTATTTAAAGAATTTTTAGAAAGTTTTGGATATAAGAAAGCCACATTTGGATTATTGGATGTTTGGAATTTAGCCAATGAAGGTAGAATTGAAACATTACTCGTAGAAGAAAACTATCATCAACCTGCAAGATTTGAGGGAAATCAACCAATACTTGTGCAAGAAACAAATGATTCGTTACTCATAGAAGATTTAGTTGATGAAACAATTGAGCTTGTTTTCAAGCAAAAAGGTAAAGTTTATTTTTATGAAGATGGAAGATTAAATAATTATTCAAGAATCGGCGCAATTTTAAGATACTGATTTGAGATAAATCAATTAAATAAAGTCATAGAGACTTACTGAGAAATTTAAAATTTGAACAACTTAATTTTTTATTAAGGAATCACAATTCACAAAAATTTTTTTTAAGAATTAAGTTCTGTCACTCATATAAACCTATGATGTGACAGAACTTTTAATTTTTTAAAGACAGGATAAAATTTGAAAATGAGCTTTTTGAATGAAAGTTGTATAAACTAAAAAAGGAGGATTTTTAATGTGGAAGGGTTTGAATTATAGAGGCGCGGGCCGGATTCGAACCGGCGAATAAAGGTTTTGCAGACCTCTCCCTTAGCCACTTGGGTACCGCGCCAATTTTTCAAAATAATTTATAAAAAAAATCCCGATGATTTCATCGGGATTTTTTGAGCGGGAAACGGGACTCGAACCCGCGACATTCACCTTGGCAAGGTGACGCTCTACCAACTGAGCTATTCCCGCATGTCATAATTTTAAGAACGTTTTCTTTTCAAATGCAGTGCAAATATAATTTTTATTATGAATTCAATCAAGTTTATCAATCATGTTTTACACCAAGTCAATAATTTTTTGTGACTAATTAAATCGTTTCAAATTGTATAATTAAAAAATTAAATGGAACTATTTAGCTCAGAATATGATTTTATTCAAAAAATTTAATTACGAGGGAAAAATGAATCAAAGAAAACCGAATAAGTTGATAAATGAAAAAAGCTTATACCTCAAGCAACATGCATACAATCCAATCAATTGGTATCCGTGGAGTGAAGAAGCCTTTCGAATTGCCGAAGAGCGTGATTGCCCAATCTTTCTAAGCATTGGTTATAGTTCGTGTCATTGGTGTCATGTGATGGAAAGAGAAAGTTTTGAAGATGAAGAAGTTGCGAAAATTTTAAACGAGAATTTTGTTTCTATAAAAGTTGATCGTGAAGAACATCCAGATGTAGATAACTTCTATATGACATTTGTTCAATCATCAATTGGTAGTGGTGGCTGGCCATTGAGTGTGTTTTTATTACCTGATAAAACTCCATTCTTTGGTGGAACATATTTCCCACCTGAACCGAAGTTCGGAAAGCCATCTTTCAAAAATGTTCTGATTTCTGTAATTGAAACTTACAGAAATAGAAGAAATGATTTAGAAAAAATGAAATATGAAATTCAAAGTTTTTTAGAAAAAATTTTTGTCGTTCAAGAAAAAGTAGAAAAAGTTGATATAGAAAATTTGAAAGATGTATTTACAACGATTTCCAATGCATACGATTGGTCAAATGGAGGTTGGGGAAAAGGTTCAAAATTTCCAATGTTTACCTTACTTAATTTTTTGATTGATTATTTTAATGTATTTAATGACAACACATCATTGGCAATTGTAGAACATAACATAACTAAAATTCTCACTGGTGGTATTTATGACCATCTCGAAGGTGGAATGCACAGATACACCGTTGATAATAAATGGATTGTACCACATTACGAGAAAATGCTCTATGACAATGCTCAATTAATTGAATTGATTTCAAAATTCTTGATTTTAAAAGATGACGAATTCTTTAAATCAAAATTATACGAGACATTTTATTTTTTGAAAAGAGAAATGAAAGATGACTCTGGTGGATATCTAACTGCAATTGATGCTGACTCTGAAAATGAAGAAGGAAAATTTTATTTGTGGAACTACAATGAACTTGTAAGTGAAATTAAAATCAAATTTAATTCAGATCTATTTTTTGAATTTTATCAATTCAATCTTGTTGAAAAAGAATCGTTGAAAGGAAATCTTTCCATCAAAAAAATTCCAAATGAAAATGATGTGATTACTATTAACGAACTCAATCTTATCAAAGAACATTTGAGAAAAATCAGAGCACTTAGACCAAAACCAGAGAAGGATAATAAAATATTAACAGACTTAAATTCACTTTTAATCTCAGCATTATGTTGGGCATATCGAGCTACTGAAAACCAAGAATTCATAAATGAAGCAAAATCTATTCATCAATTTATTTGCTCAAAGTTAGTAGTCGAAAATAATCTCTATCATTCTTTCACCGAAGGTGAGGCAAGAATATCTGGATTCGCAGAAGATTATTTTTCACTTATTCAAGCTAAGATTGATTTGTATGAAACAACTTTTGAAGATATTTATCTTTTAGATGCTTACGATTTACTTAAAAATGCAATCAATCAATTTTATGATGAAAAAAACAAAGCCATATATCAACAAACAGCCAATTCAAATCTTCCATTCCGAACAACTGAGAACAAGGATTATTCAAAACCGTCTTCTACATCTTTAGCCATATCAGTCGCACTTAAATTAGGTAAAATTTTTGAAGACAATGAATTATTAAAAATTGGCAATGAATTAATTGAGAAAAATTTTGATGAACTCAACAAGTATCCGTTTGGAGGTGGTAAATTCTTCTCTGGGGTATGCCAATTTGTCGTTCCATCAAAAGAAATAATTCTTGTGGAAGGAACAGAAGATGGAAATTTCAAAGGGTTCAAGTCCTTTATGTTGAAACAAATTCATCCATCTTTAGTTGTGTTAGTCAAAAAGAAAGAAACACCATTTAAGTTTAGTTATCTATTTGGTAAGGAAAGTTTGAATGGGAAAGCGACATTGTATATCTGTGAAAACTTTTCTTGCAAAAAACCAATCACTGAAATTAGTGATTTAATGTTTAATTGAATGATAAGTCAAGATATTTTTTTATTAAATTGGAACGACATTTTTGAAATAATATGATTGAACTGATAAATATAAATTTTAGCTATCCCGAAAGTCCGAATAAGTTTATCTTACAAGATATCAATCTAAAGTTAGACAAAAGTAAATTTTCTGTGATACTTGGACCTAATGGCTCAGGCAAAACTACTTTGATAAAGCTTATTGCTCGTCTGTTGAAACCAACATCTGGGAGAATATTTTTAGATAACATTCCAATTGAAAAAATAAGTTTGAAAGAATTTTATCGTCGAGTTAGTTATGTTCCACAAAAATTCTTTTCAATTTATCCATATACAGTTTTTGAAATTGTTCTAATGGGAAGAAGTTTGAACTTTAATTTTTTAGGATTTGAAAGTCGAAAAGATTTAATAAAAGTTAACGAGATACTTGAACAACTTGAAATTAGTCATCTCGCAAAAAAAAGGATTGATGAAATAAGTGGTGGTGAGTTGCAAAAAGTTATTCTTGCAAGGTCAATTGCTCAGGAAGCTGATATTCTATTGCTTGATGAACCAAACACTCATCTCGACATAAAACATCAAATCCAAATTTTTGATTTGTTAAGCTCTCTGAAGAGCAAAGGTAAAACAATAATTGCGGTTTCTCACGATATTAATATCGCTTCATTTTATGCGGATAATTTAATTTTTATTAAAGATGGTAAAATCAGATACGAAGGAGATATCAAATCAGTTCTTCGTGAAGAGATTATTGAAGAAATTTTTGAAGTTGAGAACAAAGTTTTAATTGATAACGAAAAAAATATTCCTCAGTTGATTATTAATCCTTTGAGAAAAAACTTTGAATAGTACATCATTCATAAAAAAATTTTTTTTAATCTTAGTCGGTATCTTGGGTGAAGTTTCTTCACTAATCTTTATTTATTTCATTAAATATCGCACGCACAATCTTTCATTAGACAAAATCAATCTGTTTTATTCTGGCAATTTTCTCAATCTTCTCTTGAGTAGTTTGATTGTTCTAAGTCTTTTAATCAATTTCTTTAGGATTAAAAAAATCAAACTTGTTGAACTTCAAATTTATCTCAACGCTTTGTTCTTGTCAGTCTTGATGCTTTTGATTTTAGCAATTTTACTTGCTCGAGATTTTTATGTATTGGGAATGTTAAAAACAGAAGTATACGAAGTCGAAAAAGTTATTAGTGTAATACTCTGGATAGTTTTCTTCATCATAAAATTATTTAGTCTTAATTACCTTGTTTTGAAAATTTTTGGAATTAAAAGTGGATTAGTACCTAAGAATTTAATTTTAATCTCAGCGGTTTTTGCATTGATAATTTCTTTTGCTTTCATGAAAATTTATTTCATTTCAAAAGTTGGAGATGAATTTTATTTGCACAAAGGTGAAAAGTTTAATGCAATTGTAGTTTTAGGCGCTGCAGTTTGGAAAGGGAATATTCCAAGTCCAATTTATGAGAGAAGATTAATTACAGCATACAATTTGTTGAATAAGGGTTTTGCTGATAAAATTATTTTGACTGGAAGTAACGCACCTTTTGAATTTTCAGAAGCAAAGGTAGGTGCGATATATCTTAGAAAAATGGGAGTGGATTCATTAAAGTTAGAATTTGAAGAGAAAACCACAAGTACAATCGAACAAATACATTTCATCAAAAGAGAATTAATTGAAAAGAGAAATTACAAAAAGATTTTAGTTGTGAGCGATGGATTTCATTTACCACGAGTAATTGAAATTGCAAAATTCTTGAATGTAGAATTGAAAGTAGTAAGGTCACAATTAAAGATTGAATTCATAAACAATATTTGGTATCGAATTCGTGAGTCTGTTTTGCTTGCAATTTTTTGGTTGTTCGCTGTTTGATTGAATCCCATCAAAATTTTTTGAATTATTCTCAATGAATTATTTTAGTAACAATTATGGCTTCGAAAAAAGTTAAATACATTTTTATAACGGGTGGAGTAGTTTCTTCTCTCGGAAAAGGAATTACTGCTGCTTCACTTGGTTTGCTTCTCAAATCAAGAGGTTATAGAGTTACAATTCAAAAATTTGATCCATATATCAATGTTGATCCTGGCACGATGAGTCCTTTTCAACATGGTGAAGTTTATGTTACCGAAGATGGTGCCGAAACAGATTTGGACTTAGGTCACTACGAACGATTTCTTGATATCGAAACATCTCGTTACAATAATACAACAGCGGGACAAGTTTATTACGAAGTTATAACGAAAGAACGCAGAGGCGATTATCTCGGCGCAACTGTTCAAGTAATTCCACACATAACTGATGAAATTAAAAAAAGAATTACCTACTTAGGTAAGAGCGGTGATTACGACATTGTTATAACTGAAATTGGTGGAACTGTCGGTGACATTGAAAGTCAACCTTTCATCGAAGCGATGCGTCAAATAATGCTTTCGCTTGGAAGAAAAAATTCAATTTGTATTCATGTGACTCTTGTTCCTTACATCTCAGCTTCAGGTGAACTTAAAACAAAACCAACGCAACATTCAGTTAAAAGTTTATTGGAAATGGGAGTTCAACCTGACATAATTGTTTGTCGTTCTGAAAAAAGATTACCGAAAGAAATAAAATCAAAAATTGCTTTGTTCTGCAATGTTCAAGCTAACGAAGTAATTTCTGCTTATGATACTTTTTCCATTTACGAAGTTCCTTTAATTCTGCAAAAAGAAAAATTAGATGAACTCGTTCTCGAAAAACTTCATCTTAGTCCTGGTAAACTTAAAATTGATCAATGGATTGATTTTGTTGATCGAATTAAAAAACCTGATGATGAAGTAAATATTGGAATTTGTGGAAAGTATGTTGATTTGCGTGATGCTTATAAGAGTATTATTGAAACATTTGTCCATGCAGGTGCTGAAAATAGATTGAAAGTGAATTTAATTTGGTTGAAAGCTGAAGATTTCGAATACAAAGAACCAGCTGAGTTGTTAAAAAATGTTCATGGTTTATTGGTTCCTGGTGGTTTTGGTGAAAGAGGAATCGAAGGTAAAATAAAAGCAATTCAATATGCTCGAGAAAACAATATTCCATTCTTTGGAATTTGCCTTGGAATGCAATGCGCCGTAATTGAATATGCAAGAAATGTTTGTGACTTGAAACAAGCTAACAGCACTGAATTTAGAAAAACAAAACAAAATGTAATTGATTTGATGCCAGACCAGAAAAAAGTTAAAGACCTTGGTGGAACAATGAGACTCGGTGCTTATCCTTGTGTAATTGAAAAAGGAACCAAAGCTTATGAAGCTTACAAAAATGAGTTGATTTACGAAAGACATAGACATCGTTACGAAGTGAATAACAAATTCAGAAAAATTTTGTCTGAACATGGAATGATTTTCAGTGGGTTATCTCCTGATGGAAATTTGGTTGAGATTATTGAATTGGAAAATCATCCATGGTTTTTGGGTTGTCAATTTCATCCAGAATTAAAATCCAGAGCGTTGAGGGCACATCCACTCTTTCGTGAGTTTACTAAAGCAGCTTATAAATTCAAACAATCTCAAATTAAAAATTGATGCTCATTCTATGAAAATGTTCTTGCCCATCTTTCTCTTCTTAATTTTTTCTAAAGTCATATTGGCAAATCAAGAACAAGTTAATTCTTATGAAGCAAAACTAACTCGTGCAATTGACTTGGTGTTTAATTTCAAATTCAACGAAGCAGAGCAACTTTTGCTCGATTTATCTGAGCAGAATAAATCTGATGCAAGACCTTTCCTTTATCTTTCAAATATTTATGTGTGGAAGTTTATTGGAGATAGAGATAAGAAAGATTTTGACAAATTTGAATTGTATAGTAAAAAAACAATTGAGCGTGCTGAAAATCAAATCAATAAAAATTCGAATGATCTTTGGTCTTATTTTGCTCTTTCAAGTGTTAACGGTTATAGGGCATTGATGTATTTTATGAATCGTGATTATTTGGATGGACTTTGGGCGGTTAGGAAATCAATTAATTGGACAAATGATTTGGTGGCAAAAAAACAAGATTTTTATGACGGATATCTATGGCGAGGTGTTTTCTACTTTTCACTTCATCAAGTTCCATCAGCTTTCAAGGGTTTGCTCTCGATTGTTGGTTTCAAGGGAGATATTAAACAAGGATTGAAAGATTTACAACTTGTTTCAAGGCGAGGAACTTTAGCAAAAGTTGAAGCAGATTATTTCCTCTCACAATTTTATTCATCATCATTGAATGATAATCAAAAAGCTTACGAGCTATTGAGAGATTTAGTCGCTAAATATCCAGATAATGAATTGTTCATGTATTCCACTGCTGTTGAATTAATTAAACTTCATAAAATAGATGAAGCAAAATTTTTACTTAATAAAATTATTAAGAACAAAAATGTTGAAATAGATGCAATTAGAAAATTGAGCTTCTTTTTGAATGGTGATTGTTCGTTCTATCAAAATGATTTTAAAGAAGCCATAGGTAATTATGAACAGTTTGTCAACAATTACAATCAAAATCAATACAAACCTACTGCATATTTTCGAAGCGCTTTAGCTAATTACTACTTGAACGATAAATCAAAAGCAAAAAGTTTATTAGAAAAAGCGATTTCAATTGATTCGAAAGTTGGTGAAGATAAGTTTCATCAACGATATGCAAAAAAGATATTGAGTTCCAATTTTGATGAAAGAATAATGAAAATTTTTTATGGTTGGAATTTTTTGCGTGCAGGAAAATTCGAAAATGCAATCAATACTTTTGATGAAATACTGAATTCAAATTCAAATAATGATTTCAAGATTGTGGCTTCTTACTTAAAAGGATTGAGCTTTTATAAACTAAATGATTCTTCTAATGCAAGAAAAATTTTGAGAGAAACAATTAAGCTTGAAACAAAAGATGAATTGTGGGCAAAAGCATTTGCATATCTTTATTTAGCAAGGATTGAATTTAATTCTAAAAACTATCAAGCTGCTGAAAATTACTTAATTAAAATTGATGAGCTTGAAAATTACGATTTCGAAAACTCAATCAAATCTCAAGCGAAAAATTTAAAGGATAGAATTGAATTTAAATTCTAATTTGATTTAAGTAAGCAATCAAGGAAAACATATTAGTTGATATTAAATTTTTTTCGTGGGACAGGTTGAATTTTTTTCGAAAATTTTTTTTGAATGAATTCAAAGTAATTAAAGCTTTAGGATTGAGCATTTTTTTGTAAATCATTCATCTTCTTTTTCAAATTAAATCAAAAAAATTAGAGTTTATTTGAAATCAATGCGATGTACTTTCAAAGATTTGTAATTGAGTTTTGATAATAGGTTAAAATTTTCTGTAAAAAATGATTTTGGAAAAAATATTAGACAAAAGTCAGCTAAAATTTTTCAAAAAATCCTTTGAAAATTGATAAAATTTTATGCTTTAACTAAATTGCACGCACAATTGAGATGAATTTGAAAAGATTTAGAATTGGTGTTTTTGCATCGGGAAGAGGTTCAAACTTGCAGGCAATAATTGACGCAATCGAGCAAGGTGAATTAAATTGTGAGATAGCTTTTGTTCTGAGCAATAATTCAAATTCTGGTGCTTTAGAGATTGCGAGAAGTAAAAACATTCCCGCTATTCATCTCAGTGAAAAAAAATATCACAAAGAAAATTTTGAATTATCACTGATTGATGTATTGGAAAATTATAAACCTGATTTAATTGTGCTTGCTGGTTATATGAAACTTGTGCCTTCGATGGTTATTGAAAGATTTAGAAATAAAATCATAAATATTCATCCAGCCTTATTACCAAAATATGGCGGAAAGGGAATGTTTGGTATTAATGTTCACAGAGCTGTTTTTGAATCAAATGAGAAAGAGAGTGGAGTGACTGTCCATGTAGTGAATGAAAAATATGATGAAGGAAAAATTCTTTATCAAGAGAAAATAGATATTACAGATTGTAATTCACCAGAAGAAATTGCTCAGAAAGTTTTGAAGGTTGAACATAGAGTTTATCCGCAAGTAATTCAAAAAATTGTAGATGGTAAAATTTCCTTGGTAGATTAATGATTGATTTTTTACAAATAAGAAGAGCGATAATCAGTGTTTATGATAAGAGTGGTTTAGAACTTTTAGTCGAAGTTCTTGAGAAATTTGGTGTCGAAATTTTTTCTTCAGGTGGAACATATACTTTCCTTTCCAAAAAGTTTAAGAATGTAAAATCTTTAAGTGAAATAACAGGAATTGTTTCTATCTTAGATGGGCGAGTTAAAACTCTTCATCCACTTGTGCATGCTTCAATCTTAGCTCGAAAAGACTCACAAGAACATCTTGATGAACTTAAGAATTTTGGTGTAGAACCATTTGATCTTGTTGTTGTTAACTTCTATCCATTTGAGAACATCTTGGCGAATGAAAAAGCATCTCAATCGGAAATAATTGAACATATTGATATTGGTGGACCAACTCTTGTTCGTTCAGCTGCAAAAAATTTCGAATCTGTTGCTGTTGTAACAAGCATAGAGCAATACAAAATTTTGATTGATGAATTAGAAAAATTTTCTGGCAAAGTTAGTTATGAATTAAGAAGAAATCTTGCTGCTCAAGCATTTCAAAAAATCGTTGAATATGATAGTGCAATAAGTAATTATTTCAATTCGAATTCAGTATTGAACATTTCACTTAAACTTGAAAAAGATTTAAGATACGGTGAAAATCCACATCAGAAAGCACAATTGTATGGCGAATTTTTCAATTACTTTGAACATTTGCATGGGAAGGAACTTTCTTTTAACAATATTCTTGATATCAATGCTGCTACTGAACTTGTATTTGAATTTGATGAAATTGCTTGTGCAATCATTAAGCATAATTCACCTTGTGGAGTTGCATTAGGTAAAACTACTCTTGATGCGTATCAAAAAGCACTTTCATGTGATCCTGTTTCAGCATTTGGTGGAATTGTTGCATTCAATCGCAAGATTGATATTGAAACTGCACAAAAACTCAACGAAATTTTTCTTGAAGTCATAATTGCACCTGATTTTGAAAATGAAGCACTTGAAATTTTACAAAAGAAAAAAGACAGACGATTAATCAAAGTTAGAAATGACTTCAAAGGGAAAGTTGGTTTGTTAATTAATAGTGAAATTAAATCAGTAATAGGTGGGTTATTAATTCAATCGAAAGATAATATTATTTACAATCAAGATTCGCTTCAATTCGTAACTGATTTGAAACCGACAGAAGATGAATTAAAGAATTTACTTTTCGCTTTCACCGTTTCAAAATATGTTAAATCTAATGCAATTGTTTTCGCAAGAAATTTAATGACAATTGGAATTGGAGGTGGACAAACCTCAAGAGTTGATTCAGTAAAAATCGCAATTATGAAAGCAAAAGAATTTAATCATGATTTGAATGATTCAGTTGTTGCTTCAGATGGGTTTTTCCCGTTTCCTGATTCAGTTGAACTTGCATCAAAAGCTGGAGCAAAGTTGTTTATTCAACCAGGTGGTTCAATTCGTGATGAAGAAGTAATTCAATTTGCAAATGAACAAAAATTAAAGATGGTATTAACAAAAATCAGACATTTCAAACATTAGGAATAACTATGGGATTATTTAACATTTTTTCGTCAGATATAGCAATTGATTTAGGTACAGCAAATACTCTGATTTACATCAGAGGAAAAGGAATTGTGCTGAATGAACCTTCAATAGTTGCATTTGATAAAAACACAAAAAGAATTATTGCAGTTGGAAATCAAGCAAAAGAAATTCAAGGACGAGAACATCGAGATATCAGAGTGAGCCGTCCGTTAAGAGATGGAGTGATTGCAGATTTTGAAATTGCAGAAGGAATGCTAAGAACCTTTATCAGAATGAGTAAAGGTGGATTGTTACCAAGTCGAAGAATTGTTATTGCAGTTCCAACTGGAATCACAGAAGTTGAAAAACGAGCAGTGAGAGATTCAGCTGAACATGCTGGAGCGAAAGAAGTACATTTGATTGCTGAACCTATGGCTGCAGCTATTGGTATTGGATGTGATGTTGAGTCTCCAGTTGGTAATATGATAATTGATATCGGTGGAGGTACAACTGAAATTGCTGTTATTGCATTATCAGGAATAGTTACTGATGAATCGATTCGAATAGCAGGTGACGAGATGAATAATGCAATTCAACAATTCTTCAAAAAGAATTACAATATCTTGATTGGTGAAAGAACTGCAGAGATGATCAAAATTCAAGTTGGTTCGGCAATGCCTCTAAGAGAAGAAATCACAATTCAAGTCAAAGGACGAGATTTAGTTCAAGGTATTCCAACTTCAGTTGAAGTCAGTTCTGAAGAAATTCGTGAAGCATTACGTGAACCAGTTGATCAAATAGTTGAAGCAATTAAAGTAACTCTTGAGAAAACTCCACCTGAACTCAGTGCTGATATTTTGGATAGAGGGATTATGCTTACTGGTGGTGGTGCATTACTTAAAGGATTGGATGAAAGAATTAGATTGGAGACAAATCTTCCTGTCCATGTTGCTGAAGATCCATTAACAGCAGTTGTGAGAGGCGTTGGAAAAGTTTTAGAGAATTTTGATAAGTACGAGAAAGTTTTAATCCGAAGTAGAAGATATTGAAATGTTATATTGGTTAATCAAGTTCATCAATAATTACAGGCAATATGTTATTCTTGCATTGTTAATTTTATTTTCTTTATTCCTTCTGACATTGAATGATTCCAACAGAATCACAAACCTTAGAAAATTATCTTTCGTAGTTTATGGATTAATTGATTATCTGAAATCACCATTAGATGATTTTTTCTACTACAAAAAAGAGAATGAAAGATTAAGAAGAGAGAATACCGAACTAACCAAAGAATTACTTGAATTAAAAAAATACGATATAGAAAGAGATGAATTGTACAATCTTCTTAACTTCAAGAAAACTAATAGTGCAAGTTTCATAACTTCAAGAATCGTTTTAAAATCGGTTGATGTAGTTGGTACTAAGTTTGTTTTAGACAAAGGTGCGGAAGATGGTGTGCATGTAAATTCAATTGTTCTAACACCAAGTGGTTTAGTTGGTTATGTTTCCGATTTGTCTGACCACTATTCAATAGTTCATTCTATTGCAAATTACAATGTACGAATTAGTGTGATTAATCAACGCACTGGTGCGATTGGAATTTTAAGTTGGGATGGTGAAAAATTTAAAGTTTATAATGTGAACAAATCTTCTGATGTTAAAGAAGGTGATATTTTTACAACTTCACAATTCAGTTCTCAATTTCCTTCAGGAATTCCAGTTTTAAAAGTTACTTCCGCTTTCAGAGAAACTGAATTACTTTTTTATGATATCACAGGAACTCCAACTTCAGATTTAGTCAGAATTAATTATTGCATCATTATGAAACCAAATCAATTTAACGAAAAAATAAATTTTACATTTGAGAAATGAGTAATCGTTACTTCTTGCCTGTTTTTGTTCTCTCTGTTCTTTTGATTTTACAACTTACATTGGTTGAATTAATTTCATATGAGAATTTCAAACCTGATTTATTGCTAATAGGTTTAATCTACTACACATTAAAATTTGGTCAGATTGAAGGAATTGTTTCGGCTTTTGTATTTGGACTTTTGTTTGATTTATTAAGTAATGGAGTGATTGGTGCAAGTTCAATTTCAAAAGTTATTGCAACCTTCATTGCTGGATATTTTGCTGATACAGAAAATAATCGAGTAGAAATTTCTACAAATCTATTTGCAATTATTTTCTTTGTTGCTTTGGTTGAAAGGATTACATACATTTTAGTAGCCGTCAATTTAGATTTCAAATCTTTGTTAATTGTTTTAGTACAATTTGGTTTAATACCAGCAGCTGTAACTTTGGTTTTCAGTTTATTTATTTTACTTATGCCTCGTGAAACTGAGTTAAGGTGAATAAGATGAGAGAACTTTCTCCAAGATTAAGAACGACAATTATTTCTATCTTAAATGTAGCGATTTTTATTTCACTTGGATTCAGACTTTATCAAATTCAAATTATTGAAACCGAGAAGTATCAAAAGACTTCAGAAAAAAATGCGATTAAAGAAAAAATAATCGAACCATATCGAGGAATTTTTTATGATAGAAATTGGAAAGTTTTAGTTGACAATGAGCCAGGTTTTACTCTTAGAATCACACCATACTATTTCGATACTTCACTTATTCCAATAATTGAAAATTATTTTAAGTTAAAACCAGGTTATATTCGTTATCTACTTCGAGTAAATAAATCTTTCTCTCCATTCATTCCAATAAGAGTACAAAGAGGATTAACATTTGAGCAAATAAGTTGGTTAGAAGAGAACAAAGAATTTCTTCAAGGAGTTGATTATACCGTTGATATGCAAAGGTCATATCCATCTGGTGTAAGAGGTTCTCACTTGTTTGGATATTGTAAAGAAATTTCACGAAAGGAATTAGAACAGAAACGAGATTATTACATAATGGGCGATTTCATCGGTCATAACGGTTTAGAAAAATATTATGAAGAATATTTAAGAGGAATAAAGGGGAAACAATTTGTTTATGTTGATGCAAAAGGTAGAGAAGTTGGTCCTGTTAATGAAGGTAAAAATGATATCAAACCTGTTTCTGGTTATAATGCACAACTAACTATTGATGCTGAATTACAAAAGTTAGCAGAAGAATTATTAGAAGGTAAAAGTGGAGCAATTGTAGCAATTGATCCTAACAATGGTGAAATCTTAACCTTTGTTAGCAAACCTGATTTTGACTTATCAAATTTTGCAAGTATGACTCCAGCTTCAGTTTGGCGTGAATTAAATTCAGATAAACGAGTACCTTTATTCAATAGAGCGACAATGTCAATTTATCCTCCTGGTTCTTGCTTTAAACCAGTCAATGGTATCGCAGCTTTGAATGATGGTCTAATTGATGAGAAATATACCTATGGTTGTGGGGGAGGATTCTCGTTTGGTAATCATTTTTATAAATGTATGGGTACTCATGGTGGAATTAATGTAGTCCATGCAATTGAAAAATCTTGCAACACATTCTTCTTCAGTTTAATACTTAAAAATGGATTTGAAAGATGGACAAAATATGGAAGAATGTTTGGATTTGGTCAAAAAACTGGAATTGATATTTATGAAGAAACCTCAGGCATTCTACCATCAGTTGAGTATTACAATAAAATTTATGGTGTTAATCGTTGGACTAAAGGTTATATAGTTAGCTTAGGTGTTGGTCAAGGTGAGCTTGGAGTTACACCATTGCAAATGGCAGTCTATACTGCAACAATTGCGAATGGTGGGACTTGGTATCGTCCTCATGCTGTAAGAAAGTTGTTTAATCCAGAAGCAAATCCAAAAGAAATTATCATCCCAATCGAAGGCAAAAAACTTCCAATCAAAAGAGAAGCTATGGAATTGATAAGAACAGGTATGTACTTAGTTGTTAATGGAGCGGGAACAGCAACTCATGTTAGAATTCCAGGAATCAATGTAGCTGGTAAAACTGGAACAGCTCAAAATCCACATGGCAAAGACCATGCTTGGTTTATTGGCTTTGCACCTTTTGAAAATCCAAAGATTGCAATAGCAGTAATTGTTGAAAATGCAGGATTTGGTGGTGCAGTAGCTGCACCTATTGCAAAACAATTAATCGAATTCTACTTAAAAGATGAAATTCAAAATAAAAAAGTTTTGGCTTCAAACTGATTTAAAGTCTGAAAGCGTTGAGGGAAAAATAACAGATAAACTTGATGTTTATCTATTTGCTTCATCACTACTAATAGTGATAATAGGACTTCTTTCGATTTATAGTTCTACATTAAATATCTCAACACTTCATGTTAATTTTTATAAGCAACTCACTTTTGCAATCATTGGTTTATTCGTTGGATTAATTATCTATTACCTTCCATTAAAAATTTTCAACTTGGTTGCATTCCCATTTTACATTTTTTCGATTGTTCTTCTTGTGTTGGTTTTATTTTTAGGGAAAAAAGTTTCTGGAAATCAAGCTTGGATTAATATTGGTTTCTTTTCACTCCAACCATCAGAAATTTCAAAGTTTGCAGTGATATTAGCGTTATCTAATATTTATGCACGAAGAAATTTTAATATCAACAGCGTCAAAGGTTTTTTAATAGTAACAAGTTTGGTTCTCTTACCAACTGCATTGATTGTTTTACAAAAAGATATTGGCACTGCTTTAGTTTTCTTTTCTATATTAATCTTTGGATTGTTTTGGAATGGACTTTCTGGTTTTTCAGTATTCGTATTAATTAGTCCTATCATCGTTGGTATTTCGTCAATCTTAGGAATAATTCCACTTATAATTTCATTGGTTTTTGTAATAGCAGGATTGTTTTATTTCAAGAGAGAATTGTTTCTATCAATTGGGATATTAGCACTTAATATTTCAGCAGCAGTTTTAGTTGAATTATCATTTCATATCCTTTCACCGCATCAGATTAATCGGATAAAAAATTTTCTCGACCCAAACTTTGACCCACTTGGGAGCGGATATAACGCACTTCAAGCAAAAGTTGCAATTGGCTCTGGTGGATTATTTGGTAAAGGATTTCTTGCTGGAAGTCAAACTCAATTAAAATTTATTCCTGCTCAATGGACAGATTTTATTTTTTGTGTAGTTGGTGAGGAATTTGGATTTGTTGGGGCAATTTTTGTTCTGTTGTTGTACTTCATTGTGATTTCAAGATTACTTTACATTGCCAAGTCTACAGACTCAATCTTTCGAAGCAGCGTAGTAATTATGACAGTTTCCGTTTTATTAACACATATTTTTATCAATGTTGGGATGACAATTGGTTTAGTTCCAGTAATAGGTATTCCTTTACCACTTATGAGTTATGGTGGAAGTGCTCTCGTGACTAATATGAGCATGATTGCAACTGCCTTAAACTTTTATCGTCATCGAACTTCTTTAGCTTGAAGAATTTTTAATGAATTCTTTAATTTTGAAAAAATTTTATTTCAAAAACTTCATAGTGAGGTAGAGATGCTAAACAAATACTTCTTTTCCTTCCTTACATTAGTTCTAATGGTATCCTATTTAATTGCAGGGAATACTGGCAAAATTGCTGGTAAAGTAATTGATAAAGAAACAAAAGAACCGATTCCATTTGCTAATGTAATCGTTGAAGGAACTCAACTTGGTGCTGCTACAAATCTTAATGGGGAGTTTGTTATTCTAAATGTTCCACCAGGAGTTTACACAGTAACAGCATCAGTTGTTGGTTATCAGAAAAAATCAATTACTGATGTTCGAGTTAATGTTGATTTTACAACAAGACTCGAATTTCAATTAACTCAAGGCTCTATTGACTTACCACCTGTTATTGTTCAAGGTGAGAGAAATCCTTTAATCCGACAAGACCTCACAAATCCTGTAGCTTCAATTACAAGTGATAAGATTGACGAATTGCCAGTGGATCAAATTGCCGATGTAATTAAGCTCCAAGCTGGTGTTGTTGTAGGTAATGATGGTGATATTCATATCCGTGGTGGATATGGAAATGAAATCGCTTACACATTAAATGGAATTACATTAAATGACCCTTACGGTAACCGTAGGTCTGTTGGACTTGCAACAAATGCAGTTCAAGAAGTTTCTGTTTCAAGTGGAACTTTTAGTGCTGAATATGGAAATGCTCTTAGTGGTGTAGTTAATTATGTAACCAAAGAAGGTCCATCGAAATATACTGGAAGTATTAAAGCATATTCTGGTGATTATCTCACAAGTAGAAAAGATTTGTTTGAGAATATTGATGAGGTAAATCCATTAAACAGAGCGAGAACTGAGTTTACATTTGGCGGACCTTTGCCTTTATTGTTTAGCAAAAGTGTTAACTTTTTCATTTCATCTGTTTATGAAGACTTCAAAGGTTCACTTTATGGAAAAAGAATTTATCGTCCTACTGATTCTTACTTAGAACGAAATAACTTCCGCTCTGGTGACCCAAGAAGTGGTAAATCTACTGATCCATATTTCTTCAATCCTTACTCGAAAGATAGCTCTGGATTACCCACTGGTGATGGTGCGTGGGTTCCAATGAATTGGTCAAGGTCTTTCAATTTTCAAGGTAACTTGATTATAAAACCGCTTCCAACCATCAAATTCAAATATGAATATGTTTATGAAAAAGGTTCATCACAAGATTATGACAGGTCATACAAGTATAATCCTGACGGAAGACCTACGAACTATTCTAATGGTTATATTCATGCATTTGATTGGACACATACAGTTTCAAACAACTTATTCTACACATTGAAGATGTCCTATTCGGATAATTATGCAAAAACATATTTGTATGAAAATCCTTTTGATGAAAGATATCTACCTTCCCTTTATGCAAGGTCATTGGGTAATACAACATTCTTGACTGGAGGAACAGATAACTCAAGATTTTACAGAAGAACACAAACCTTAGGTGTGAAAGGTGACTTAGTTGCACAATTGTTTGATGTTCATGAAATTAAAATGGGATTTGAAATTCGTAAACATAGATTGAATGTAGAAAGTTACACCGTTCAAGTTGGTTATATTAATCAACAAGGTTTATTTACAACATTAACTCCAGCAACTTTACTTTATGACTCAGTTCAATTAGTAAGAAGAATTCCAAACGACACTTCTCTTTATACAAGTTATGAGCGATTACCTTTACAAGCAGCTGCTTACATTCAAGATAAAATTGAGTTAGCTTCTTCAATGATTTTAAATGTTGGTGTACGATATGAGTTTTTCAATCCAGCTGCTCAATACAATCCTTTTGTTAGCAAAGATTTGAGTGAATTAAAAGCAGGTTCAATTACAAAAAGCGCAGTTGATGCAAAACCAAAGCATAGATTGAGTCCAAGAGTTAGTGTCTCTTACCCAATTACCGATAGAGGTGTAATTAGATTTTCCTACGGACATTTTTATCAGATACCATCGTTGGCAAGCCTTTATCGAAATCCATTCTATTATGTTGCGAACTTTGGAGAGAATCCAACTTTTGGAAATCCAAATGTAGAACCACAAAAAAGCGTTCAGTATGAGTTAGGATTACAACAACTTTTATTGGATGATTTGAAACTCGAAGTGACAGGATTTTATAAAGATGTAAGTAATTACATTTATACTCAACAGATTTTCACAAATGAAGGGCGAGCATTTTATCTTTTAACAAATCTTGCGTATTCGAGTAGTAAGGGAATAACAGTCTCGCTACTTAAGCGCAGGTCACCACAAGATTTCTTCTCTGCATCTTTAGATTATACTTTTTCACTTGCTGAAGGTAATAGAACCTATCCAGCCGATGAAATTTTCTTTAGCGAAAAAAGTGGAAAACAAAGTGAAACATATCTTGTACCATTTAGCTTTGATAGAAGTCATGTGATTAATGCAACATTAACATTTACAAAACCAAACAATTGGATTGCATCTTTTGTCGGTTATTTCCAGACAGGTACACCATACACACCAGTTTTTCCTTCGAACATAGTTGACATTACTTTTGAACAGAACTCTGCTCGTCAACCAATTCAATGGAATGTTGATTTTAAGTTCGAAAAATTCTTTATGCTCGGAAATTTGAAATTGTCTTTATTCGCTCAAATAGAAAATTTGTTTGATACTCAAAACGAACTTTATGTGTATGCTTCAACAGGAAGAGCGTTAAGTGCAATTGAAGAAAAAGATATTTCAATTGTGTTCTCCGATATGTTACGAAGAATTAATCGAGGTGATGCTGGATTAATTCCAAAGAAGGAAATCGAGCGCTATTACTCACTTCGACCTGAAAGGGTCAATAGACCAAGAGAAGTCCGATTAGGATTTCAAATAATTTTTAACTGAATTTCTTGAGGAGAAGAATGATGAGAAAGAAAATTTTCATTTCATTCATTCTGGTTCTAATTCTTGCAATCAATTTAATTGCACAGAAAAAAGATCAGTATGGAAATTACATCTTAAAAGAATTAACAGAAAAACAAGCCCTGGAACTTTTTGGAAAACCAGGTGAGCGATTAGCTAAAGCTCTTGGCAATCCTAAGATTATTAAAGAAAGTATAATTCAAGGAAATAAAGTAAAGACCGTTCTCTTCAATTACGGCTCAATTTGTGCACCAAATTATCTTGGAAATATTGCAGACCTCGTGTGGAATGGATTGGGATACGGTTTCGAATTTGGTCCTCTTGCTGCAGCAGAAGTTGTTAACGATCGTGGCGATACACTACACATTGTTGATGATTCATTTATTAGAACTTTTCAAGGTGATTACAATCCAGCAGGAACATTGAAATGGGGTTGGTTACCAAAAGATGGATATGTTGACCCAAATCAGAATGAAATTGCAAGACTAAATTCTCCCGATAAAAATGGTGATGGTAAACCAGATAGCTGGCCTGAAAACTGGTATAATCCAGGTGCTGGAAAATATCTCTGGCCTGCTTTCTTAGGTGATCAAGCAACTGCTCCTGATGAAGAAGTTTATTTTGTGATTGATGATTTTACAAATGCTGAATTTCCATACTATCCATTTCCAAATGATTCTTCTAAACGTGGACTTGGACTTGACATGGAAGTTCGTGTGCTTCAATTTAACAATCCACTTGCTGAAGATATCATCTTCTTAGTCTATCAAACTACTAATGTAAGTCCAAAAACCTTACCGAGAGTTTATTTTGGTATGCATGGTGACCCGCATGTTGGTGGACCAAGTAATTACAACGATGATAGAGCTTATTTTATTCCACCGTTAGGACCATTAGCTGATCCATATCCACAAAGAGCACGAAGCATGGTTTATGCTTGGGATGATGATATGAAAGGTGATGGAGGTAAATGGTGCGGATACTTCGGTTGGAAATTTTTAGAAAGTCCAAGTCAACATACAGATGTAAAAGATAACGATGATGATGGTATCACAGACGAAAGTCCATTCAACGATGCAGGTTTTTTCATTGATGGTGTTGTTTATCCACTAACTTATGGAATATCGAATTTAACAAAGTACACAGAAGTTTATGGTGCACCAAAGCCAAGATGGTCTGGTGACGAAGATGGCGATTGGGATCCTTCAATTCATGATATTGGAATTGATGGAATTGGTCCAGACTCTCCCAATTATCCTGGTCCTGATTATGGTGAAGGTGATGGCAAACCAACTCAAGCTTGGTACATCGATCTTAACAACAACAATAAATATGATGTTGGAGAACCACTTTCAGAAACAAGATTACCAGGTTACAAATGGGCAGGCTCTGAACCACACTTTGGTTTAAGAGATATTTCAGAATCAGATCAACTTGGTTTAACAAGTTTCCACGCAGCAGTTTACACTAACTCACTTCCAAATGTCCCAATGAATGACGAGTTGATGTGGGAATGGTTATCGAGTGAGACAATTGATCCTAATCAAGAATTACTTAATCAACCAGGTGACAATGTATTTAATTTTGGAACTGGACCATTCAAACTCGAACCTGGTGAAACACAAAGATTTTCGATGTGTATTTTGTTTGGTGAAAATCTTAATGATTTGGTATTAAATGCAGAAATTTCTACTCGTATTCTTGAAGCAGATTATCGCTTTGCACAACCACCAGCAAAACCAATTGTTTATGCAGTTCCTGGTGATGGAAGAGTTACACTTTATTGGGATACAAGAGCAGAAAATTCAGTTGACCCATTGACTTTAAGTAAAGATTTCCAAGGTTATAAAATTTATCGAAGTCAAGATCCTAAATTTTCTGATGTATTTAAGATAACAGATGGAAATGGTGTTCCTTATCTTGGTGTTCCTTTGTTTGACCCAAACACTGGTAAATATGCACAATTCGATTTAGTTGATTCGTTGAAAGGATTTCATCCAGTTGAGTATGCTGGTAGAGGTATAAAATATTGGATAGGTAATAATACTGGATTAGTTCATGAGTATGTGGATTCAACCGTTAAGAATGGAATAACTTATTACTATGCAGTAGTTTCCTACGATGGTGGTTCATTAGTTCCAGGAAAAGAACTTCCTCCATCTGAATGTCCAATGGTTATTTCACAAGATCCAATCACTGGCGAATTAAAATTTGATGTTAATACCGTAATGGTTGTACCTGGACCACGTGCAAAAGGTACATTAACTGATTTAAATAAAAATATTAATGTTGAACACCTTAATGGAATTGCAACTGGAAGAATTTTTGTTAAGACTTATGATAGCAAAGCTGTGAAAGATAACAATGTTTACATTGTTGAATTCACAACGAATACTAAGTTTAATGTTTTGAATGAAACAGGTGTAACCGATAAAATAATATCAAAAGATACTGTTCTCGTAAATCTTTCAAATCAGAATATCTTACCAGGAAGTGTTATTGTCAAAGACGAAGCTGGTAATATTGTTCCATCAAATAAATACATAGTTAATACTATTTCAGGAAAAATCAGAAGTGCAAACTCTGGAGATTTACCTGCTGGAAAAGAATATTCTGTTTATTACAAGTATTATCCTGTTTATCAAAGCAGCAACATAAAAGGTGAAGATACAAATCCAATTTTTGATGGAATGCGAATTTTCTTGTACAACGATACTCTTGGAATTGATCGGAAGAATTCTGGTTGGGCACCTGGAAAGAAAACGAATTTAAGAGATACAATTATTTGGGTACCAAGAACCGTTTCTCCTGCAAATCCACACCTACCAACCGACCTTGACTTTAAGATTGAATTTACAAGCATGGATACAACTTCTACAGGAAA
This sequence comes from Ignavibacteria bacterium, assembly GCA_026415235.1. Classification (GTDB taxonomy): domain Bacteria; phylum Bacteroidota; class Ignavibacteria; order Ch128b; family Ch128b; genus Ch128b. The sequence goes on from JAOAHM010000062.1 coordinate 75,252, forward strand.
ATATTCTTCTCCTGGTGATACTGTTAATAACCAATCAAATCAAAGAACCGTTTGTCCATTTAGAATTACTATTGCAACTCAAGACTCAATGCTGGGCAGAAAAGCTGATTATATAATTTTTGAAGGAATTGCTGCAACTCGAGGTAATGGTCGTTGGGATCCAGGTGAAGATATTATTTTCTTCCCAAGAGTAAGAGAAAGACTAAGAACTTCATATCAAATTACATTTTCTTTACCTTCGGGCACATTCATCCCACCGCAAGGTGATGTTTATTATTTAAAGACGACAAAACCATTCAAAGCTGGAGAGAAATATTCTTTCAAGACAATTGGCGAAAAGTATGATAAAGAACTTGCTAAGAGTCAGCTTGAAAATATTTATGTAGTTCCAAATCCTTATGTCGCATATTCCGATGCTGAGCAACCAGCTCGTCAACCAAATAGAAGAGGTGATAAGGTTATTCAGTTTAGAAATCTACCGAAAGAATGTACAATTAGAATTTATACTATTGCTGGTGAACTTGTTCAAACACTTTATAAAAATGATGATGGTAGTATCATCAGTTGGGATTTATTAAGCTACGAAGGACAAAGAATTGCTTACGGTGTTTACATTTATCATGTTGATGCACCTGGAATAGGTGAGAAGATTGGTCGATTCGCAGTTATAAAATAAAATTATGGAGTTTGAAAATGAGAAAAATTATTATAATCTCAGCCATAACATTAATATTCGTTAATCTAAATCTTTTTGCTCAGCTTGAAAGAAGCACCTCGAAAGTTGGAACAACAGCAGCAACATTTTTGAAGATTAATGCTGGTGCTCGTGCGATTGGAATGGCAGGTGCATTTGCTGCAATGGAAAATGATATCTATTCTATTTATTACAATCCAGCTGGTATTTCAAGAATATCTGGGACAGGGGCTGCAGCTTTCAATCATGCTAATTGGCTTGCTGATATGTCTTATGATTTTGCTGCGCTTGCACTTAATCTTGGTGATATTGGAAGTATTGCATTGAGTTTAACTTCCTTTAGTGTCCCTGAAGAAAAGGTTCGCACTTTTGATAATCCCGAAGGTGATGGTAGATATTGGGATGCATCTTCATTATCCCTTGGTGTTTCTTATGCAAGAAATTTGACTGATAATTTTTCGATTGGTTTTAATTTGAAATATATTCGTGATCAAGTTTGGGATATGAGCGCAAGTTCAATTGCAATTGATGCGGGTACAATGTACACAACACCATTCAATGGATTGAGGATTGGTGCGAGCATTTCAAACTTTGGTACTAAAATGAAATTGGAAGGAAGAAATACTTACATCAATGTTGACCCAAATAATAATCCAAATTCAGGTCCAAATAATATTCCTGCAGAATACCGATTAGCATATTATGATATTCCTCTTTCTTTCAGAGTTGGTTTAGCGATGGAAGTTGTTAAAAGCCAATTAGTAACAATCACTACTTCTCTTGACGCTGTTCATCCCAATGATAATACAGAATATCTTAATCTTGGTTTGGAGTTTAATTTTAATAATAATTTTTATGCAAGAGGTGGTTATAAATCTTTATTCTTAAGAGATAGTGAACAAAGCTGGACATTTGGCTTTGGTTTGAATTATCCTATAATAAACGATATTGGTCTATCGCTGAATTATGGTTTTGCTGATTATGGTAGATTGAAAAATGTTCAGTTCTTCGATTTAGTAGTAAATTTCTAAGGTGTGTTGATGGCAGTCAAATCGAAAGAACTTGCTTCTGATTTGACTGCCGATTTTATTTTAAAGGTCAATAATATTCTATTAAAAAAATTTGGTAAACCTCCTCGTAACTTCAACTCAAATCCACTTGATATTTTAGTCGCTACAATACTTTCTCAAAATACAAACGATTTAAATTCTCATAAAGCATTCGTTAATCTAAAAAATGAATTTCAAAATTATGATGAATTAATCGAAGCTGATTTAAGACAAATAGAAAAATTAATCAGAATAGCAGGACTTGGTAAACAAAAAGCGAGAACAATTAAAAAATTTCTTATATCTCTTAAAAAGAAAAACAAAAAGTTAGACCTTGATTTTTTAAAGAATTATTCAATTGACGAGGCACTTGATTTTTTAGTTAAACATGATGGAATAGGAATAAAAACAGCTGCTTGTGTACTTTTGTTTGGTTTGAATAAAAATGTGTGTCCAGTTGATACGCATGTTCATCGAGTGATAAATAGACTTGGAATAGTTAAAACAAAAAATCGTGATAAAACTTTTGAAGAATTAAAAAAACATTTACCAAATGGTATCGCACATGAGTTTCATACGAATTTAATTAAACTTGGTCGGATAATTTGCCTTAGTCAAAATCCAAAATGTTATGAATGTCCACTTAAAAAACTTTGCTTATATGAACATAAAAACTTAGAAAAGCCTAAAATGAAAAACAAAGCTCCAACTAAGAATTCTGACTTTATGTTATTAGACTCTGTTTGATTGATTAGATAATTGAAATGATTGAGATCCTGTGATTTAAGTTTTCTTTTTTATATAGCTTGATTTCTAATTTGATATAAAAGATAATTTGGGTTTAAGAAATCAACATTCAAATTTTTTATTGACATCGAAAAAATTTAAAATAAATAACCCCACCGAAGTGGGGTTTATAGTTCTTATTAAATCAATATTATCGTATAATTTTGACTTCAGCAGCTTGTAATCCTTTTGGACCTTGCTTTACTGAAAATTCGACCTTGTCATTTTCGGCTAAGGTTCTGTAACTATTACCAAGAATTGATTGATAATGAACGAATACATCCTCACCATTTTCTTGAGTGATGAATCCGTAACCTTTAGAACTGTTGAACCATTTTACGGTTCCTCTTCTGCGCTCTGACATATCAGAAGCTCCTTTAATAATTTGTTAATGATTATGTTATGAGACAGGTTTGAAGTTGATGCTTAGAAGCTTACTGAAGGTTCGAAAAAATTTGTTTCTACTACTACAGACTTACAAAACAACTGTCTGCTAATTCAATATAGACATAATTATTACTAAAACCTAATTTAAACTAAAAATTTTTCATTCAATCTAATTTCAAACCAATTAAAGTTGAAATTTGATAAAAAGTTATTCTTTTATACTTTGCATTCAACTAAGAATAAATTGAAAGGAAAAATAAAATGGATAAAACTATCATTGATAAAATTATTAATCTTGTAGGCGAGCAAGTTGCACTCAAAGCAGTTTGCAATATTTCCGATAAAGGACCTATCGACGAAAAATTACACGCAGCTAAAATTGATAGAGCCAGATGGTTTGGATTAATTGAAAAAGATTCTTTAGCTCTCACAGAAATGGGAAAAATTTTCGCTTGTAAACTCTTTTTTGACTATGCAGAGAATGCATTTGAAGGAAATGAAACAGATGAAGATGATGAGAATGAAAAAGAAAATGCAGAAAACGAAGATTGGGACGACGAGTTAGATGAATTAGAAGATTTAGATGATGAATTTAATGACGATGATTACGGTCTTGATGATTGGGATGAAGATGATTGGGATGATGAAGATGATGATGATTTTAAACCAAATAAAGGCCCACGTAGAAGAAAATAATTTACTTCAAACTGATTAATTAAAGCTGAGATAAATTTTTATCTCAGCTTTAATTTTCACTCCTTTGTAAATTTTTCTTGCTTTCTTAACTTTGTAAAAGTTTTTGCTAAAATTTATGAAGAAAATATACATAGAAGAACTTAACAACTATATTGGACAAGAAATAGAACTTTCAGGTTGGGTAACTCACAAAAGGTCAAGCGGTAAAATCCGTTTTATTGTAATGAGAGATGGAAGTGGTATTTGTCAACTTGTATTAATTAAAAACCAACTTCCCGAAGAAACATTTAATAAGTTTGATGAGCTTACGCAAGAATCTTCCTTTAAAGTATTTGGTTTGGTGAAGAAAGAAGAGAGAGCGCCTGGTGGTTTTGAAATTGAAGTTAGAAATTTAGAAATCATTCATATCGCAAAAGATTATCCAATAACTCCAAAAGAACATGGTGTTGAATTTTTGATGGACCACCGCCATCTTTGGCTTCGGTCGAGTCGTCAACATGCAATATTGAGAGTTAGACACGAGATTATTAATGCTATCAGAACATTTTTTAATAATAAAGGATTTATTTTAGTTGATGCACCAATCTTAACTCCAGCAGCATGCGAAGGTACAACAACTTTATTTGAAACAGAATATTTTGATTTAGGAAAAGCTTATTTGACTCAATCTGGTCAACTGTATGCGGAAGCCGCTGCAATGGCTTTTGGAAAAGTTTACACTTTTGGTCCTACATTCCGTGCAGAAAAATCAAAAACTCGAAGACATTTAACTGAATTTTGGATGGTTGAACCAGAAGTGGCTTTTGCTGATTTGAACGATGATATGGATTTAGCTGAAGAATTTGTTGAATATATTGTTCAAACAGTTATTAAAAATCGTCGTAAAGAACTTGAATATCTTGAAAGAGATATTTCAAAACTTGAAAAAGTTCAGAGACCATTCCCAAGAATTCATTACGAAGAAGCAATTGAAATCTTGAGAAAGAATGGAATTAACTTCGAGTGGGGTAATGATTTTGGTGGAACTGATGAAACAGTTATCTCCGAGCAATTCGACAAGCCAGTGATGGTTCATCACTATCCTGCGCAAGTCAAAGCATTTTATATGAAACGTGACCCAAATGATGAAAGATATGCATTAGCTGTTGATATGCTTGCACCAGAAGGATATGGTGAGATTATTGGTGGTAGTCAACGAGAAGATGATTACGAAACTTTATTAAAAAGAATTGAAGAACATAACCTACCTAAGGAAGCTTTCGAATGGTATCTCGATTTAAGAAGATATGGTTCTGTTCCACATGCTGGTTTTGGACTCGGAATTGAAAGAACCGTTGCGTGGATTTGTGGACTTGAACATGTTAGAGAAACAATTCCATTCCCAAGAATGATTTACAGAAATACACCTTAAGGAGAAACTGAAGTTTATATGAGCATTGAGATAATTACTTTTATAATCTTAGGAATAATCGGGCTTGCCTCGGCTATTCTTTTAGTTCTTCAAAAAAATCCTGTCTATTCAGCTTTATTATTAATACTTCATTTTCTTGCACTTGCTGGTTTGTATTTATTACTGAATGCGCAGTTTCTTGCAGTGCTTCAAATTCTGGTTTATGCTGGTGCAATAATGGTACTATTCGTTTTCGTAATAATGCTGTTGAATCTTCAGAATGAAGAATCGCTAAAAGATCCTTTTAATCTTAGAAAAATTATTGCAACAGTATTGGGCTTTGTATTATTACTTCAATTTGGTGTATTCTTTTTTATTAAAGCTAAAGATGATTTGGCAATTCAACCTTCACCAAATTCTATTGAAGCAGGTTCAGTTAAGAAAATAGGTGAGTTATTATTCTCAGTTTATTTAATTCCTTTTGAAGTTACATCATTTCTGCTTTTAGTTGGAATTATTGCTGCAATTGTTTTAGCAAAGAGGAAGTTCGAATGATACCATTAAGTTTCTATTTAATATTAAGCGCTGCTTTTTTTGCAATTGGAATTGTAGGTGTATTAACAAGAAGAAATGCAATAATAATTTTTATGTGTATTGAATTGATGCTAAATGCTGTGAATTTAACTTTTGTTGCTTTTGCATCATTCTTTGGGGATAGCAGCGGTCAAATCTTCGTCTTTTTCGTGATGGCAGTTGCTGCTGCCGAAGCTGCAGTAGGTCTTGCAATTATTATTGCTTTGTTCAGAAACAAACTCACAATTAATGTAGATGAAGTAAACATTCTTAAATGGTAAGCATAATAATGATTACAAATTATATTTATCTCACTGTAATTTTTCCTCTAATTGGATTTTTAATTAATGGACTTTTAGGTCCAAAAATCAAAAACGAAAAAACAATCGGTATAATTGGAAGTGGTGTAGTAGGAATAGCATTTATTATTTCTCTTCTTGCATTTTTCGAGCTATTAGGTTTACCTGCTGAGGAAAGAAAAGTTATTGTCCCGCTTTTTAATTGGATTTCAGTTGAAAGCTTGAATGTTTCTTTTAGTTATCAGGTTGATCAACTTTCTTTGATAATGGCTTTAGTTGTAACGGGTGTAGGTTTTTTAATTCATGTTTATAGTATTGGTTATATGCATGGTGATAAAGGTTTTTGGAGATTCTTTGCTTATTTGAATTTATTCATTTTCATGATGATGAATTTAGTTCTGGCTGATAATTTTGTTTTGATGTTTCTTGGTTGGGAAGGAGTTGGTTTGTGTTCATATCTATTAATTGGTTTTTGGTATGATAGAAAATTTGAAAATAGTACAACAGCAGATGCAGCAAAGAAAGCATTCATCGTAAATCGAATTGGTGATTTTGGATTCCTACTTGGAATGTTTTTGATTTACAAGACATTTGGAAGTTTAAATTTTGATGAAGTATTCACACTCGCAGGTAAAATTCCAGTTGCAGAAGTCACCATTACTTTGATTACAATATTTTTATTCATAGGAGCAACTGGGAAGTCTGCACAAATTCCACTTTATGTATGGTTACCTGATGCGATGGCAGGTCCAACTCCTGTTTCTGCATTAATCCATGCTGCAACGATGGTCACTGCTGGTGTTTACATGGTATCGAGGGCATCGGTACTTTTTGTTCAATCAGAAATTACGATGATGATTATTGCAACTATTGGTGCTTTAACTGCAATTTTTGCTGCATCCATGGGACTTGTTCAAAATGATATCAAAAAAGTTTTAGCTTATTCTACCATAAGTCAACTTGGTTATATGTTTTTAGCCTCAGGAGTTGGTGCCTTTACTGCTGCAATTTTTCATTTAATGACGCATGCATTCTTTAAAGCATTATTGTTCCTTGGTGCAGGGTCAGTAATTCATGCAATGCATGAGGAACAAAACATTAAAAATATGGGTGGATTAAAACATCATCTTCCAACTACATACAAAACATTCTTAGTCGCTTCTCTTGCAATTGCTGGAATCCCACCACTCTCTGGTTTCTTCTCAAAAGATGAAATTTTATGGGAGACTTTTGCCACTGGATATACTTTCCTTTATCTGATTGGTTTAGTAACTGCATTCATGACCGCTTTCTATGTCTTCAGATTGTTCAACCTTACATTTGAAGGTAAACCACGATATCCTTCTCACATTCATCCACACGAATCACCAAAAGTTATGACTATCCCATTAATCATTCTTGCGATACTATCGGCTATTGGTGGTTTTGTTGGTATACCTGCAGTATTTGTTGGTGAAAGTGGAAACTTATTTAAGAACTGGTTAAACCCAGTTTATGAGCCAGCGGAAATGTTTTTGTTGCATGTTAGTTTGCACTCCCATGCGACTGAGATTTTATTAATGGTGATTTCAGTTGCGATTGCTATTTCAGGTATTTTGCTTGCAAGACATTTTTATTTACAAAATATCAAACCTATCGAATGGCTTATTGATAAATTTAATCGTCTATACAAATTAGTGTTTAATAAATATTATGTGGATGAAATTTATAACTTTCTTTTTGTTAATCCTATTGTAAAGTTTTCTGAAAAATTCTTATGGAAGATTAATGATACTATTATTATTGATGGTTTCATTAATGGTACAGCTGAGATGATTGATGAAATTGGAAAGCGAATTAGAAAAGTTCAAACAGGAATTGCTCAATTCTACGCTCTAATTATGATTTTTGGTATAACTCTAATAATCTTTCTACTATTGTTATGATGCATATGAAACATTACTTATTAACTTTAACAATATTTTTACCGCTAATTGGAGCAATCTTACTTCTTTTCATTAATAGCGAAAAGAAAAATCTTCTGAAGTATTTTGCTCTCGCTGTTTCAGCATTAACTTTTTTAATTTCACTTGGTTTGTTTTTCGGATTTAGAGATAATCAAGTTGGTTTTCAATTTTTAACGAAAATAGAGTGGATTAAAAGTCTTAACATCAGTTATCACATTGGAATTGATGGCATTTCATTGCTTTTAATATTACTTACCACTTTTCTAACGCCTTTAACGATTCTCTCATCATGGGAAAGTATTAAACATCGTGTGAAAGAATTTTTATTCTTCTTCTTGGTTCTTGAAACTGGAATGATTGGTGTTTTTGCATCATTAGATTTATTACTTTTTTACATATTCTGGGAAGCTATGCTCATTCCAATGTATTTTATAATTGGTGTGTGGGGTGGTGAAAATAGAGTTTATGCTGCTATTAAATTCTTTTTATACACGATGTTCGGAAGCCTGTTGATGTTAGTTGCTATTATCGCACTTGGCGTCTCGGCAATGGAAAAGCTCGGATACTTTACTACAGATTACACTTTGCTTAAAACTATTTCACCAACTTTGGTTCACTCAACTCAATTACTGATGTTTTTAGCTTTTGCTTTAAGCTTTGCAATTAAAGTCCCAATCTTTCCATTCCATACTTGGTTACCTGATGCTCATGTTGAAGCACCTACAGCTGGTAGTGTTATCCTTGCAGGTGTTTTACTTAAGATGGGAACTTATGGATTACTAAGATTTTGTCTAACTCTATTTCCACAAATCTCAATTGAACTTGCTCCTTATCTAAGTGTCTTAGGAATAATTGGTATTATTTACGGTGCATTAGTTTCGATGGTTCAACCTGATATGAAAAAGTTAATTGCTTATAGTTCTGTATCACATCTTGGATTTGTGGTATTGGGAATTTTCGCATTAACAGTTGAAAGTAATCAAGGTGCTTTGATTCAAATGATTAATCATGGTTTATCAACAGGTGCCTTGTTCTTGTTAGTTGGGATGATTTATGATCGACGACATACAAGATTAATTTCTGAATTTGGTGGTATTGCTAAAGTTGTTCCAATTTATTCAACGATTTTGTTGATTGTATCACTTAGCTCAATTGGTTTGCCTGGATTAAATGGTTTTATCGGTGAATTTTTAATTTTAATTGGTGCCTTTAAATCCTCCACATTGAATAGTCATTGGTATGCAGCATTTGCAGCAACTGGAGTTATCTTTGCTGCTGTTTATCTTTTATGGATGTATCAAAGAGTAGTTTTTGGTAAGCTCGAAAATCCACATAACAAAGAATTGAAGGATTTAAATAAACGAGAAATTGGTTTATTAATCCCAATTCTTTTGTTTATTGTTTGGATTGGAATTTATCCTTCCACTTTTCTTAACAAATCAGAACTTTCAATTAAGAGTATTTTGAAAGAAGTTAATTCACAAAAAATTGAATTGATTAAAAGGTGAGGTTAATTGATTGATGAACAAATATATCTTCTTCCTACTAATCGCAACTGTTCTTTTAATTTTCCAACCAACACAACTAAGTGCATCAGAGAATCCTCAAAAGTCACAAAATACAGAAGTTACACAATCAACTGAACACAACATTTTTGATACACCACCATCACCTTACATGGTAATTCCTTTTATCGTTCTTTTACTGATGATTTCTACTGGTCCTCTTTTTTATAAACATTTTTGGGAACATAACTATCCAAAAATTTCGATTACTCTTGGTTCGATAACAGTTCTTTATTATATATTTATCTTTCAAGATACTGCGAGTTTAATCCATACACTTGAAGAGTATATTTCTTTTATTGCTTTATTGACCTCGTTGTTCGTTGCATCAGGTGGAATTCTGATTAAGATTGACCGTAAATCAACACCATTTGCAAATGTTCTTTTGCTTTTATTTGGTGCTGTTATTTCAAATTTGATTGGTACTACTGGTGCTTCGATGCTTTTGATTCGTCCTTACATCCGAATGAACCGAAATCGAATTAAACCTTATCACATTATCTTTTTCATTTTCGTTGTAAGTAATATTGGTGGTGGATTGACTCCAATTGGTGACCCGCCACTTTTCCTCGGTTTCTTGAAAGGAATAGAATTCTTCTGGGTCATTAAGCATGTATGGCATATTTGGTTATTAACTATCTTTTTGGTTCTAAGTGTTTTCTTCTTGCTTGATTATTTTAATTACAAAAAATCAGTTAGTGGTGTTGATAAAGAATATTCAGGTAAAATTGAGTTAAAAGGAAAAAAGAATTTCATTTATCTTTTAATAATCATTATTTCAGTATTCATCGACCCAGCAGTTATGAGTTGGGTACCATCTTTACATCCATTACCATTTGGAATAAGAGAGATAATAATGTTTACTGTTGCGTTTGTTTCATACAAACGAGCAGATAAAGAAGCATTGAAAGGAAATGAATTTAATTTCGATCCAATTAAGGAAGTTGCCTATCTTTTCGTTGGAATTTTTGCGACGATGATTCCTGCACTTCAACTTGTTGCTTATGAAACTCACAAGTATGGAGAAAAATTAACTGCAGATATTTTTTACTGGGGAACAGGTCTGCTTTCTTCAATTTTGGATAATGCTCCAACATATCTCAATTTCCTAAGTGCAGCGATGGGAAAATTTGGTTTAAATATTGATAACTATCAGCATGTCAAGATTTTCGAAACACACGACCCAATTTACTTAATGGCAATTTCTGTTGCTGCTGTTTATTTTGGTGCGATGACTTACATTGGTAATGGACCAAATTTTATGGTAAAATCTATTTCAGAAAGTTCGGGAATTAAACTACCATCTTTCTTTGGTTATGTAGCTAAGTATTCTATTCCAGTTTTATTGCCAATTTTTACTTTAATTTGGTATTTATTCTTCTTTGGAAGAGGTTAATAATATGAAAGTTAAAAATGCAATCGAACAAAAAAAGAATGGAATTTATTACAATAATAGAATTTTACTTCCATTCAAATGTGAATTCCTCAAAGTAATTTTTGAAGACAAGATTATTACAAATTTCTCTTCTTCAAATCCTGATATTGAAATAGTTGAGCATGAAAACTTCACAGATATTTACTTTAAAAAATACAAAGACATACAAAACGAATTTTCACAATACGAACCGATTAAAATTATTGTCTGTGAAAAAGACGAAGACATCTTTGACTTCAAAAATCATATTAAGTTACTTCTTTATCTTGAAAATGAACACTTAATAAAAATTGAACTACCTGACGAAAACCAAATTATCATAGATTGATTATGGAACTACAAACTTTATACAACATTCTGCCATTGATTCTTGTATCAACTGCTGTGATTATTACAATTCTTCTTGAAGCATTTTTGAAGAAAAGTGAAAATGTTATTTATTGGTTCTCCATAATTGTGTTGGTCATTACATCAGTTTTTTCCCTTCTAACTATTGAAAATCAAACTCTAAATTTTTCAAACACTTTGCATAGTGGTGGAATAACAAATCTGGTCTACTTTGTTCTAAGTATTACTGCTTTATTGGTTACTGTTTCATCAAAAAATTATTTTGAAAGATTGAACTACCATCATGGTGAGTTTTATATTCTGGTTCTTAATTCATTGCTTGGTATGATGTTGATGGCTGGTTCAAGAGATTTGATGTTAACTTTCATTTCACTTGAATTGATGTCTTTAAGCTTTTATGTACTCGCTGGATTCAACAGAAAAGTTTTAATTAACAATGAAGCATCAATTAAATATTTTCTTTTAGGAGCTTTTGCAACAGGATTTCTTTTGTATGGAATTGCTTTAATCTATGGTTCAGCTCAAACAACAAATATTACTTTCATTATAGAAAAGTTTAGTGATTTACTTTATAAACCTTTGTTTAGTCTTGGTTTGATATTATTGTTGATTGGATTTTCATTTAAAGTTGCATCAGTTCCGTTTCATATGTGGGTGCCTGATGTTTATGAAGGAAGTCCAACTGTTGTAAGTGCTTTGATGTCAACTGCTGGTAAAACTGCTGCATTCATTGCAATGATAATCACATTGTACGGTTCTACATCTGTTCAAGTTAATTATGAAACGGTAATGAAAATTATCTCATTCCTTTCAATTGCTTCAATGCTTATTGGTTCTCTTATAGCTTTAGCTCAAACAAGTATTAAAAGAATGTTAGCATATTCAAGTATTGCTCATGCTGGTTATATGTTAATAGGAATTGCATCGGCAAATAAATTTGGAATGAGCGGAGTAATTTTTTATTTGATCGTTTATTCTTTTATGAATGTTGCAGCTTTTGTTTTGGTTTCTTTACTTGAAAATGACTCTGAGAAATTAGTTACATTAGATGATTATTCTGGTTTAGCTGAGACACACCCTTGGTATGCTGCGGTTATGTCATTGATAATGTTTGCATTATCAGGTATACCACCGTTCGGTGGTTTCTTCGGTAAGTATTATGTGTTTTTAGCAGCTATAAAAGCAGATTTAACCTACCTTGCTGTGATAGGTGTAATATCAAGTGTAATTTCCGCTTATTTTTATTTACGAATTGTAATCTACATGTATTTTAGAAAATCAACTGAAAGGCAGATTGTTTTCTCAAAACCTTCTGAAAATTTTGTTTTAACTATTTGTGTTTTATTTGTAATTCAACTTGGACTTACACCAAATTTAATACTTGATCAAATCACAAAGTTTTTGCCGTAATGATAAAGGTCACAAAGGCTGGGGAAATTAAAGAGCTCGACCAAAAGGCAACTGAGATTTTTAATATTCCTTCTCTCGTTTTGATGGAAAATGCTGCTATCGGAGTTGTGGATTTCATTTCTAAATTATCCAATGAAAAATCAGTTGAAAATGTTTTGATAATGTGTGGAGTGGGTAATAATGGTGGTGATGGATTTGCCGTTGCTCGTCATCTCACAAATAGGGGATATAATGTTTGCGTGGTTTTAATTGGTGATACAAACAAACTCCGTAATGACGCTAAAATCAACTTCGATATAATTCAAAAAATTTCTAAAACTGAAACAAACTTAAAACTATTTATTAATCCTTCATCGTTTAATAAAATTAAAAATTTATTTGACGCTCCATTTGACTTACTTGTTGATGCATTATTTGGAACTGGATTGAATTCCGAAATTCGTGAGCCTTATCGTTCAGCCATCAATTGGATGAATGAATACAAAGCAATTAAAATTAGTGTTGATGTTCCCTCTGGACTTTCAAGTGATACAGGTAATGTATTAGGAACTTCTTTTATTGCAGATTTCACTCTCACAATGGGATTGCCAAAAGTCGGTCTTTTCATAAATGATGGACCAAAAGTAAGTGGGCAGATTGAAATAATTGATATTAGTTATCCTAATTCTTTGAGTAATTCAAATGAAATAAAAGTCAACTTAGTTGAAGACATTGATGTAGCTGAGAGATTACCACAAAGACCTTACAATGCTCATAAATATTCTGTTGGAAAAATTTTTGCGATTGCTGGTTCTACGGGATTGACAGGTGCAGCTAAAATGTCGTGTGAAGCTGCTTTGAGAACTGGTTGCGGAGGTGTTTTGCTTTTAACCACTCAAAAACTCTTGAATGTATATGCTAAAAGTTTAAAGGAAATAATGACCTTTCCACTTCCAGAGAATAATGGCGATTATTTCGTAGAAAATGATTTTAATAAAATTATTGAAAAGATTATTTGGGCAGATGTATTAATGATTGGTCCAGGTTTAGGTCAGAATGATGAAACATTAAAATTCTTAAAAAAACTACTTTCTAATTTTCCAGATAAGAAAAAAGTTATTGATGCTGACGGATTAAATTTATTAGCAAAAATCTTAAATGAAAAAAAACTATCATTAAAAAATTCTATATTAACTCCGCACCTAGGAGAGTTTTCAAGATTAATCAATAAATCGGTTGAAGAAATTAAAGAAAATCTTTTTGAATTTGGAAAAGGATTTAGTCAGAAATTTAAATGTATTTTGGTTTTGAAAGGTGCACCAACTTTTGTTTTTGATACGGAAGGAAATTCATTTATTAATCCTACAGGTAATAGTGGAATGGCTACAGTTGGTATGGGAGATGTTTTAACAGGTATGATAAGTAGTTTATTTGCTCAGGGATTAAAACCACTTGATGCTGCTATTGCTGGAGTGTATTTGCATGGTTTAGCAGGTGACATTGCTGCACTTAAAAAAGGTAAACTAAGTTTAATTTCGAGTGATGTTCTTAATCACATCCCTGATGCAATTAAATTAATTGAATATCAACAAATGGAACATGAATAATAACTAAGAGTTAAAAAATTACAAATTTGATTAAGTAACTTTGAAAAATTATTTTTGAACCAAATTAAAAGGAAATAACAATGCCAGTATATAAAACACCAAAAGCAGATTTAAGACGGAAATACACAAGATATGTTGAAATAAGTTTAATTCTTTCACTGGCTTTATTAATAATTGCATTCAAGTTTTTCCCAAAGGTCGAAGCTGGTGAAAAACAAGTTCAAGCAGCACAAGAACTTGTTAATGTCGAAGATATCGTAAAAACTAAGCAAGAGAATCGTCCTCCACCTCCACCAAAACCTCCAATACCTATTGAATCTCCATCTGACAATGTTTTAGAAGATGTGGAGATTGGAAGCACAGAAATTGACTTAACACAACAAATCGAAGCACCACCTCCACCACCAAAAGAAGAAAAGAAAATAGTTGAGGAAGATATTCAATATTTTGAAGTAGTTGAGGAAATGCCTGAACCTATTGGTGGTATTGAAGCAATTCAGAAAAAAATTGTATATCCTGAAATTGCAAAACGTGCTGGTGTTGAAGGTAAAGTTTATATATTAGCTTATGTTGATGAAAATGGAAATGTAACTAAAACAGAAGTCTTAAAAGGTATTGGTGCTGGTTGCGACGAAGCAGCTGAAAAAGCTGTTAGAGAAACAAAGTTTAAACCTGGTAAACAAAGAGGAAAACCAGTAAGAGTTAAAGTTGCAGTTCCAATCATCTTCAAATTGAATTAAGTTTGTTTAGACGCTTTTTTAACAGAAGCCTCAGAGTTTTCTGAGGCTTTTTTGTTTTAATGAATTAATATGACATTCAAATTGGTAATCAGAAAAAATCATATCAATTTCAAACTACTTTCCTTTCTAAAATCTTTTTAAGATGAAATCAATCATTTCTTTTATCAAGAAAAATATAACTCAAATTCTGGTTAACAAGACTTACCTCTAATTTTGTTTATGTGTTTATTAGAGTAGAAAAATTGCAACTCTTACTGATGAAAACAGAGAAGCGGGTAAATATGTTTATAAATTTTATGCTGCAAGACTTAGTTTACCATTGAGTGCGTATCTGTATGAATTAAAAAGCGGGAAGAGAATTCAGACTAAAAAAATGATATATTTAGAGTAGAAGAAAATAAGAATTAATTTTGATTGTTAATTAATTGAGATAGGGTGATTTTAGGTTAGGTCTTTAGTTAGTTCTTTATAAAATTTTTTGAAATAAAATTGGGAGGTACAATGATAAAATTTATTTTTATCTTGTTGTTTATTTCTTTCCCGCTACATCTTTCAGCCCAATCATTCCCCACACAAAAAATAAATGTTAATAGTTTCGATACTGCATATTGCAAGGTGGTTCATCTAAGCGGAGAAAATCTTTTGCTTTTTTTAACTCAAAACAAATCGCTAATGTTATTGCGTTCAAGTGATAATGGAAAAAGTTGGAAGATGAGTTCCACGATTTTACCATCAGTTGAAGCGAATCATTGGGATGTTATTAAAAAAGAAAATGAATTGTATCTGGTGTATAAAAGCATAAATTTGGTCAATATACTTCGTTCGACTGATTTTGGAACGAGTTGGTCAGAATACTCTTCTTTTAATTTGAGTTCAAGTATTCAATTTCTTAGAGTTACAAAGTTCATTAATAATACCTATGGAATTTATTATTTCTCTTCGAATAAGATGTTTATGAGTTACTCACTTTCTGGACTTTCAGGTTGGTCAGCACCAGTTCAAGTTTTTTCAACAACTTCATTAAATGTATTTGGCAGTGTAGGTCAGATGAATAATGGAAGATACTTTGCTGTTTATACTAGAGGAACTTCTCAAAAAGATATTTACATAACTTACAGTGATAATGGAACATCTTGGTCAACGCCAACTCCGTTACTAAACTCATTAGAAATTGAAGATAAACCAATCATTGTTGACGATGCTTCTGACAAAAAAAGAATCTATTTCATCAAATCATTTCCGACAACAATCACAAATTTTAAACAGTTCGACATTTGTTACATTCAAACTACCGACAATGGAGCTACATGGTCTTCGCCAATCAAAGTAACAACTCATGTCTCAAACGATATTTTACTTTCTTACTTTAAAATTCAAAATGATGATTATGTTTTATTTACTACTGACCGATATAAAGGTTATGGAGAAATTGACTTAGCTTACAAAAAAGTAACCGATGGAATTGAAAGTGAAACAGTCCCATATTTTTATAATGTCTTATGGGAATATGTTGGAAATTCTTCGGCAATAAAATTCAAAGCTTATTTTCTTGAAACATCATCTCCCTTAAGAGTGTTTATAAAAACTTACAATGGTGAACTTGAACTTTTTGATAATGGAGTTAGTCCAGATATTACTGCCAATGATAATATTTATACAAATCAAATCAGCTTATCTTCCTTGGCTTTTGAGAATCATATTGGAGTAAATTCTATTTTTACTCATATAAGTAATTTTGGAATTCCAGTTCAATCAAAAAATGATTTGACCGTTGAAATTAAAGCGATTGTAAATAATCAAAATCAATTTACATTCAAGCGAAACATATATTTTTCATTAGATGGAATGTTTGAAGATGTTAACTTCTTGTTTAGTGGTGGATTTATGTTAAGTGGTTATCATAACAATTTTATTTGGGCAAATGGAAATTTTGGTGGTATAAGATTGCAAGATTATCAATTTGGAAAATTTGGTTCTTCACCATCTGATCCGAAGAACAAAGTTTATAAAATCAGAAAAACAGATCCATTATTTGGAAGTTCTTGGCAAGAATGGAAAAATGCAGTTGAACTTGGTGCTTATTTTTATGACGGAGATAACGATGGAAAGTACAATCCAATTGATAAGAATGAAAATGGTAAATGGGATTTTAACGAAGATATGCCTGACTTGATTGGTGATGTAACAATTTTCACAACAATTAATGATGGTGTTCCTGCGTCCGAAAGATTTTATTCTGATGTCAATCCTTTGGGTATTGAAATCAGGTCGACAATTTTTGCGTCGAACCAGAATAATTATTTGAAAAATACAGTCTTCGCTCGATATTCAATTCTAAACACTGGTGCTGTTGCAAGTGTATTAGATAGTGTGATTTTTTCGTTTATTACAGATCACGATTTAGGTTATTATGGTGATGACCTTGGTGGATGTGATACAACCTTAAGTGCAGCTTTTACTTATCATATTCACCCTGATCAAAATTTTGGAGAAAACATTCCTGCAGCTTTTCAAATTATAATTCAAAAACCTTGGTATTATACTGGAAATCCAAATGATACTGCTTATAATTATTTAGGAAAACATATTGGATTAAGAAAATTAGTTGGATATAAACATGCAAAATTAAATTCATATTTCAGAGCTTATGCTTGTATGTCAGATACAAATGGAACTCCGAGGAATCGAATTGCTGCGAGAAGATTTATGTTAGGTAGACTTGGTACTGGTGCTTATGCTAATCCATGTTCATATTTAGGAATTGTTCGTGGTCCTGTTAATTGTAATCAAATTAATCCTATGTTTCATTATTCAGGTGATCCTGTAACACAAACTGGTTGGCTCGATACAACAAAAAGAGATATTCAATCTTATTTGAATGTAGGACCTTTCAAGTTAGAAGCAGGTAAACCAGTTGATATTATTGTTGCTCATGTTGTTGCAAAACCAGAAAATCAAATTCATCCAATTACAAATGGAAGAAATTTAATTCAAAATATCTATAATGAATATTACTCAAACTTTCAAACTATAACGAGTATAGATAGAAACTGGATTGCCAATCCACCAACTACTTTTATTGTTACTCAAAATTATCCAAATCCATTTAATAGTACGACAAAAATTCGTTACTCAATTCCTGAAAAAGGTTCAGTCAAAATTGATTTGTATGACATACTTGGTAGAAAAATTTCAAATCTTCTTAATGAAGAAAAAGAAATCGGTGATTATTTGTATTTCTTTGATGCTTCGAGGTTTGGCTTATCAAGTGGAATTTATTTTTATGAAGTGAGATACAAAGATTATCAATCTGTTAAGAAAATGGTTTATGTGAAGTAATTCTCTGAGAATTAATTAAAAATTTTTTTGATAGAAGTTTTTTCATCCTGGAGGCCAGGACATTACTCGACCACCAATCAAATGTAAGTGAATGTGAAAAACAGCTTGTCCTGCATCACGACCAGTATTAAAAACTAATCTGTAACCACTATTGTTTAATCCGATTTTTACTGCATACTCTTTTGCTTGATAGATTAATTCACCAAGCAAATTAATATCATCTAACTCTGCATTGTCGAGTCGTTCAATGTGTTTCTTTGGAACGAAGAGAATGTGAGTTGGAGCAACAGGATTTATATCGCTAAATCCAACTACATTCTCATTTTCAAAAACTATGTTTGAGTTAATTTCTTTCTTGATGATTTTACAAAATATGCAATCCATTTATAACTCCTCCTTTTCAATTCCGTATTTTTTCATTTTGTTGTAAAGGTGACTTCTTTGAATTCCAATAGCTTCTGCTGTTTTTGAGATGTTCCAGTTATACTGTTTCAACTTTTTTAGAATGAAAATTTTTTCCATTTGATCTTTGAAGTCCTGAAAAGAGTCTAAACTAAAATCAATTTCAGTTTCATTTTTGAGGTAGGGGAATAATTGCTCTTTAACATCTTGAGTAGTGTAGATTGGTTTTGAATTCATGATTATTATTCTTTCAACGAAATTTCGAAGCTCTCGGACATTTCCTTTCCAATCTAAATTTTTCAAATATTCAATTGCATCTTCAGTAAATTTCTTAAGTGGGAATTTGTTTTCTTCACAAACTTTTTTTGTAAAATGTTCAACCAATAATGGGATATCTTCTCTTCTCTCACGAAGTGGAGGAACATTAATAACAATTACACTCAGACGATGAAATAAATCTTCTCGAAACCTTCCTTCAGCAATTTCTTTTGGGAGATTTTTGTTTGTTGCTGCAATAATTCGCACATCAACAGGAATTTTGTTTTTCCCTCCAACTCTTTCAATTGCACCTTCTTCAATTGAACGAAGTACTTTTGCTTGTGCATTTAGAGACATATCTCCAATTTCATCTAAGAAGAGAGTTCCACCATTGGCTTGTTCAAATTTTCCAATTCGTTGAGAAGTCGCTCCAGTGAAAGCACCTTTCTCATGTCCAAAAAGTTCCGACTCAATTAATTCATTTGGAATTGCTGCGCAATTGACTTCAATAAAAGGTTTATTTGCTCGACTGCTTAAACGATAAATCGCACGAGCAACTAATTCTTTGCCTGTTCCGTTTTCACCAGTAATCAAAACTCTTGAATTTGTAGGAGCAACTTTTTTAATCGTTTCAAGAATATTTTTTATTGCTTCACTTTCACCAATGATTTCGTATTTGCTTTCAACTTTTTCTTTGAGCTGTTTATTTTTCTGAAGCAAATCGGATTGTTGGACTGCATTTCGAACTGTGATTAGAAGTTTATCTCTATCAATTGGTTTTTCGATGAAGTCGTAAGCGCCTTTTTTAGTAGCTTCAACTGCGTTGCCCAAACTCGCATGTGCAGAAATCATTATCACTGAAACTGTATCATCTATCTCTTTGATTTTACTAATAGCTTCAAGTCCATCCATCTCAGGCATTTTGATATCAAGCAAAATTGTTTTGTATGAATTTTGCTTAATCTTAGAAATGCCGTCAATTGCGTTGTGGGCAACATCTACTGAGTAATTTTCATACTCGAGTATCATTTTGATTGAATCGCAGATGTTTTGATCGTCGTCAATTATCAGAATTTTTTCCATAACTCAGACTTTTTTCTTTTGCTAAAATAAAAGATGGAAAGATAATTTTATAATGAAGCATTTCACCAAATTCCGCACCGAGTTGATTTATCTTTAAATCTCTTTCATCAATTCTTCCATCAATTTTGAAATCTTCTTCAAAAACTTCAACAAATTTTCCTATTTCTTCAGAAAAATTTTTACCAAAAACATAGCTCAAATATGCTGTTAAGAAGAAATGAACTAGTTTATCTTTATCTCCAAATTCCGTTGAAGGTGAATCTTCGAAAAGTTTTGATGGAAGATTTTTAGTTTTTCTTTTTAACAAATCTTCATTGTATTTGGTAAAAAAGGAGAAGGGTAGTGTTAAACTAATAAGAGGAATTTTTGCTTTGAAAACAGGATAGGTCATTGTCCCAATGCTGCAAAAAAGTAATGCATCAGCAATGTTTGAATCAGCAATAGAAAGAGCAAAGGAAAATATTTTGTCAACTTGATTAATATTATTTTCAATGTTTGCCGAAATAGAAAACTCTCTTGCGATTAAATCGTTCACTTTGCTTCCGTATTCAAATATATCTTTAACTTGTGATTGCAAAGAAGCGAAAGAAAGAAGTATAATTAAAAAAGCTTTCAAGTTTGAATTACACCTGTGATAAATTGTTTTTCGATTGGTGCATGATTTGCCATTTCAATTCCAAGAGAAATTATTTTTCGAATTTCTCTTGGATCAACAATCTCATCAACCCAAAGTCTTGCTGCAGCGTAAAGTGGTTCACTTTGTTTTTCATATCTCTCTGAAATTTCTTTTAGAATTTTCTGTTTCTCTTCTTCAGAAATTTCTTTTCCTTCTTTCATCATTTGGTTTATTTTAATGTTGAGTAAAGTATTGCTTGCTTGAGCGCCACCCATCACAGCAATTCGTGCATTTGGAAAGGCAAAAATTAATCTTGGGTCATAAGCTTTTCCACACATTGCGTAGTTGCCTGCACCGTAAGAATTACCAACGATGAAAGTAAATTTAGGTACAACTGAATTTGCAACTGCATTTACCATTTTTGCGCCATCTTTGATAATACCACCATGTTCAGCTCTCGAACCAACCATAAATCCTGTTACATCTTGAAGAAAGACAATAGGAATTTTTTTCTGATTACAATTCATAATAAATCTTGTAGCTTTATCAGCACTATCAGAATAGATTACTCCACCAATTTGAATTTCACCACTTTTAGTTTTCACAAGTGACCTTTGATTTGCAACTATTCCAACCGCCCAACCATCAACTCTTGCATAAGCAGTAATTAATGTCTTTCCATAATTTTTTTTGTATTCATCAAATTCACCTTCATCCACAATGCAACTTAATACATCATACATGTCATAAGGAGTTACAGTATCTTTTGGAAGAATTCCAAGAATATCTTCTGGTGAATTCTCAGGTGGTTTTGGTGTTGAACGATTGAAACCTTCGAATCTTTGTCCAGAGATTTTATCAACAATATTTCTGATTAATTGAATTGCTTCATCATCATTTTTCACTTTATAATCAGTTACGCCACTAATTGAAGAATGCACTTCGGCACCACCGAGTGTCTCGTTATCAATTTCTTCACCAATTGCTGCTTTAACTAAATGACTTCCAGCAAGAAAAACGCTTCCTGTTCCTTCTACAATTATTGCTTCATCACTCATTATTGGTAAATAAGCACCACCAGCTACGCATGGTCCCATGATTGCAGCAATTTGTGGAATGCCCATCGCGGACATAATAGCATTATTTCTAAAAATTCTTCCGAAGTGTTCTTTATCAGGAAAAATTTCATCTTGCATAGGAAGATAAACTCCAGCACTATCAACTAAATAAATAATAGGAAGACGATTTTCCATTGCAATTTCTTGAGCACGAAGATTTTTTTTGCAAGTTATTGGGAACCACGCACCTGCTTTTACAGTCGCATCGTTTGCTACAATTACACAAAGTTTTTTTGAAACATAACCTAAACCAACAATTGTCCCAGATGCGGGTATGTATTCATCGTAAAGTTCATGTCCAGCGAAAATTCCCAATTCGAAAAATTCTGTTCCAGGATCAATTAATTTTTGAATTCTATCTCGAACAAATAACTTGCCTTTTTTTAAGTGAGCGTCTAAAGCGGATTTACCTCCACCTTCTTTAATTTTTTCTGCTTTTGCTTTTAATATTCTTATTAAATTTTTGTGGTAGTCTAATCTTTCAAAAAAGGTTGCGTCCTTTTTGATTTCTCTGTTTAATCTTGCCATGGTAAATTCAAAATTGGTTTAAGATTGATTTTGCAATTATCAGTCTTTGAATTTCAGAAGTGCCTTCTCCGATAGTTGTTAATTTCACATCTCGATAAAACTTTTCGACTGGAAAGTCTTTCGTGAATCCATAACCACCATGAATTTGAAGTGATTGCTCGGTGATTTTAACTGCAACTTCACTCGCATAGAGTTTTGCAATTGAGGCTTCGTATGTTACATCCTTTCCTTGATCTTTCAAGTATGCAGCTCTATATACCAATAGGCGTGCAGCTTCAATCCAAGTTTTCATATCCGCAAGTTTGAATTGAATTCCCTGAAACTCTGAAATCAATTCACCAAATTGTTCTCTTTGTTTTGAATATTTCAGTGCAGCTTCGAAAGCGCCCTCAGCAAGTCCGAGTGCCATAGCAGCAATTGAAATCCTTCCACCTTGCAAAACTTGCAATGCATTCATAAAACCTTCATCTTCCTTTCCGAGCAAATTCTCTTCGGGCACTTCTAAATTCTCTAATGATAGTTGAGCAGTATCGCTTGCACGACATCCAAGTTTGTTTTCTTTTTTAAGCACGATATAACCTGGTGAATTTGTTTCTACGATGAAAGCAGAAATTCCTTTTTTCTTTTTATCTGGATTTGTTTTTGCAAAGACAATTGCAACTTCTCCAACTGAACCATGAGTTGCAAAAGTCTTTGAACCATTGATGATGTACTTGCCATTTTCTTTTCTTGCAATAGATTTTAAACTTCCTGCATCACTTCCTGAAGTAGGTTCAGTTAAGCACCATGCACCAATCCATTTTCCTTGTGCAAGATTGATTAAATATTTTTCCTTTTGCTTTTGATTTCCAAAAAGGTTGATGTGATTCGTACATAATCCATTGTGAGCAGCAACTGAAAGTGAAATAGAAGGGTCGTATCGTGCAAGTTCTTCCACAATTAATGCATAATGCGTATAACCTAAACCAGCACCACCAAATTCCTCAGGAACTAAAATTCCCATAAATCCAAATTCACCAAGTTTAGTAAAAATTTCTCTTGGGAAGATTTGCTCTTCGTCCCATTTCAAAATGTTTGGAACGATTTCATTCTCAGCAAATTCACGAATTGTATGTTGAATTAGTTTGAGTTGTTCATCAAGTTCAAATCCAAACATTTGCCCTCCATTTTTTTAGTGCTCAAATTAAAAATGATTTATAGTGGATTGAAAATTTTCCTTTATTCATTTCCGTTGAAAACTTTTTTAGAAAGTTTAACTGAAAAAATTTTTTAACTAATCGATAGGTGAATTCAGATTTTATTAAAAGAAATAACATAGAATGATTTATTTGGCTTCAATAAGTTTTACGCAAGATAAAAAATTGTAATGATAAATACTCAGAACTAAGTAGTCTATTCCTGACATATTAAATACGACATTTGACTGATT
>JAOAHM010000069.1 GCA_026415235.1 Ignavibacteria bacterium
ACTCCTGTATAAAGAGTTCCATTCTTCTTGCTTGCTAAAATATATACAAAATATCGACCCTTCATTATTTCATTTATTATGTTTTTGACTAATCGAATTTGTTTTAAGTGACGTAATGTTAAGAAAATTTTTTAATCATTAGAATTTATAAGCAGCTTATAGATACCTGCTTTCGCAGGTATGACATAAGAAAGTAATTCACGTTATACTATCATTTGTGCGAAAGCATTTCTTTTTTGTCATTCCTGCGAAAGCAGGAATCCATTCTCAACATATTTTCTGGATACCTGCTTACGCAGGTATGACATAAGAAAGTAATTCACATTACACTGTCATTCCTGCGGAAGCAGGAATCTATTTTCAACGCACTTTCTTGGATACCTGCTTGCGCAGGTATGACACTCAACACCACTTCGTCATTCCTACGAAAGCATTTCCTTTTTGTCATTCCTGCGATATTATTTCCTTTCGTCATTCCTGCGAAAGCAGGAATCTATTTTCAACGCATTTTCTTGGATACCTGCTTGCGCAGGTATGACATTAAAGAGTAACTCCCATTACACCGTCATTCCTACGAAATCAGAAATCCATTTTCATCATGCATAATGAATTAATCATTCATTCAACTTTAGAAAGAACAAAACAAAATTCATTTTATGGCAAATTAATTTCTTTCTGAATTATGATTTTAAGAAATTTTACATCTCACCATTTTCAGTTATTAGCTATAAATGGATTAAATAAATAAATTTCGTTCAAAAAAATCTTCAAACTTTCAATTGCCTTTTTTCAAAATTAAATCAGAGTAAGAAATTAAAATTTGCTCATCCACATTCAATCCAAGTAAATCAATAATTGATTGAAACTCTTTTCGAGCTTTTGCTTTACCATTTATGACTTTTGTTTCAAGTTCAATGAAATTTCCAAGTCCTTTTACTTTATCTAAATGAATTCGTGTGTTTTTGAAATGATACAAAGTGCGATGTTTATCAACGACAACCAATCTTTCCAAAAATTTATCAAAAAAGTTAATCCATTCTTTTGGATTTGAAACAGGAATCACTTCAAAATCAGACCATCGTTCAGAACCATCTTCTACTCGACGATAAAAAATTACAGATTTTTCTCCCGATGAATTTCGCACTTTTAATCTTCCATTTTCCAGTTTGTAATAAACATCAATCTGCTTTGATGAATAAATTTTCTTTGCACCTTCTTTTTCAAGAATCTTAATCAACTTTGTTAAATTTTTTACAGGAACTTTTATTTCAAGATTAACTGGCATCGATTTCACCTCATTATTTTCAGGTAAAGTTCATTCAAATTTTAAGTTTAATTAATTTTGCATCAACTGGATGAAGTTTTCCTGTATCCCAGGTATCTTTTACCTGACCGATACCGATTATTTCCAGTTTACATGAACGAATGAAATTTTCGTTCTGTAAAATCTATTAAAGTTTAGAAACAAAACAAAGGAGATCAGGAATTATGGAGTATCCAGTACTCAAGTTGAAAAAGGGACATGAGAAAAGAGTTAGAGCAGGTCACCTCTGGGTTTATAGCAACGAAATTGAAAAAATTGATAAAACACTTCCAGTAGGATGCCTTGTTGATGTAATCAATTCAAAAGATGAATTTGTTGGAACAGGTTTTTTCAACCCAAATTCTCTAATAACAGTGCGACTTCTTACTCGCAAAAAAGAACCAATTGATCGAGAATTTTTTTCAAAAAGATTAAAAACAGCGAGAGAAGTTAGAGAAACATTATGCAAAAATAGAACAGCATACAGACTTGTTCACAGTGAAAGTGATTTTCTTCCAGGACTTGTGATTGATAAATACAACGATAGTTTTTCAATTCAACTTAACTCTGCAGGAATGGAAAATTATCTTGATATAATTACAAATCTTCTTGTTCGTGATTTCAATGCGAAAAATATAATTCTTAGAAACGATACAACCGCAAGAGAACTTGAAGGACTTCCACGATTTACAAAAATTCTTTACGGCGAAAATGTGGAAGAGATAATTTTCGATGGCAAATTAAAAATGAAAGTAAATCTTTTGGAAGGACAAAAAACGGGTATTTATCTTGACCAAACTGAAAATCGTCACATTTTGATTGACATTTCTCAAGATGCAGAAGTGCTTGATGTGTTTTGCAATGAAGGTGGATTTTCTCTTTCAGCATTGCTTGGTGGTGCAAAGAAGGTAACTTCAATTGATATTTCCGATGAATCTCTTCAAAGATTTAAAGAAAACATTGAATTGAATGGTCTGGATATTAACAAAGTTGAGATGATTAAAAAAGATGCTTTCGATTTGCTGAAAGTTTTCAAAAAAGAAGGAAGAAAGTTTGATGTTATAAATCTCGATCCACCTTCCTTCACCAAAACAAAGAAAAATGTTCCACAAGCGAAAAAAGGTTACTATGTAATTAATAACCACGCATTCAATATGATTAAAGAAGGTGGATATATTTTAACTTCTTCATGTTCACATCATATGAGTGAAAATGATTTTCAAGAAATTGTTTTGACTGCTGCTTTGAAAGCTGGTAGACAATACATGATTTTGAAAACAGGTGGACCTGCAATAGACCATCCAGTTCACCCAAGAATGCCTGAAACTCGTTACTTAAAATTTATGTTGCTCAAGGTTATTAATTAAATTATCATTGAAATAGAAGTAATCGTATTGAGTTATTATTTCGTTATCAACATTATTCTGGAGAAAACATGAAAAATTATTTTCTATTAATATTTTTGATTTGGTCAGTTAATTTATTTAGTCAAGAAAAACTTTATACGAACATGTATTTCGATTTACATTTTTCTGAGGGTGGACTTGGAATTGGTTTAACTTACAATAAAGAAATTACACCAACAACTTCACTGTTTGCAGACTTAATGTTTTCAGAATCAAAAGATGCTCAGGAATTTGAGTATGTTGACTATTGGGGAAATGTTTTTGTTGTGGGTAAGAAAAATCGTGTCTTTATTTTGCCATTAAATGTTGGAATGCGTTACAGACTTTTCAAAGAAGATATTGTTGATAACTTTCGACCATTTATTCAGTTTGCAATTGGTCCTGCAATGGCAATTACTACTCCATACAAATACGAATTCTTCTCAAGTTTCAAATATGCTCAGGCAAGATATACACTTGGTGGCTCAATTGGAGTTGGTGCCCATTTCGGTTACGATAGAAAAAATCCAATGGGTTTCACTGTTAAATATCAATTCGTTCACTTCTTCAAAGATGGAATTGAAAATCTTGAAGGCTTCAAAAGGAAAGACTTAGGCGGGATTTTTCTAACAATAAATTTTGGTTTCACTCCTTAAGATAGAATAGCAGAGCAGATGAAATGATTATTAAATAAGGTCGGAGTTTATCCGACCTTTTTTGTTTTTATTAAAAAATTAAGATATGATTAATCGAGAATGTGGATTTATTAAAAAGAAAAAATCAAATCTTCTGAATTAAATGAATCACTTGCTCAAAAAATTATAAATGAACAAAATCTAAAATTAAACTAATTGGATTAGAACATTCTTTATCTTTTCAATCAAACAAAATCAAAGTTCTTCTCATTAAAAAATTTATCCAACTTTCCACTTTATTGTACAACCAATTGAATAAGTTTCTTTTACTTCTACTTCTTTACCTTCAAGCAATGATTTAATTGCATTTCGTAGATAATGTTCTTTGACTTGATTTGGATAATTCCAATTGTCATCAATCTTTCCATGATATTGAAGTTTCCTCTCTGAATCGAATAAAAAGATTTCTGGAGTATGAGTAGCTCCATAAGCTTCAGCAACCTTTTGATCTGCATCACGAAGATATGGGAAGTTAAATCCTTTCTCTTTCGCTCGTTTCTTCATCTCTTCAAATGAATCTTCAGGATAGTTAACTTCATCATTTGAATTAATAGCCACAATTTGTAAATCTTTTTCGAACTCTTTTTGAATTGATATAATTCTATCTTCGTAAGCTTTTACATAAGGGCAATGATTACAACTAAAAATTACACAAAGAAGTTTTTTGTCCTTGAATGAATCGAGAGAATAAAATTTATCATCCACACCAATTAGATTGAAATCTGGTGCTTTATCACCAATTTTTAATTTTTCAGTTGCCATATTTCTCTCCTTTATTAATTAATTTTGTAGCGAAATTATTGAATTGAAAAGAATGAAAAAATTATTAATAACTTTCATCGTTTTAACTATGAGCAACACATCAACTTCGCAGTCTATCTCCACAAATTTTGATGACTTCATCTCTGAACTATTTCACAAGTACCATCATTACAAAGTGAAAGATATCGAAACAAAAAGATTTATTGTAAATGATTATCATAAAATTTTGGATTCATTGATTGTGAAAAGTAATAAGTTGTTTTCAATTGATTTGATTGGGAAGTCATTTAAGCAGAAAGAAATTAAGCTGATTCAATTTGGTAATGGCGTAAGAAAAATTCTGATGTGGTCTCAAATGCATGGCGATGAATCAACAGCATCTTTAGCATTATTGGATGTAATAAATTTTTTAAATAATGAAAGACATTTTGCTCAATATTTTTCTGATAAAATATCATTGTACATAATTCCTATTCTCAATCCCGATGGAGCTAAAGAATTCGAAAGGAGAAATTCTCAAGAGATTGATATCAATCGTGATGCATTACGATTACAAACTCCTGAAGGAAAAATTCTAAAACAAATATGCGATAATATTAAACCAGAATTTGCCTTTAATCTTCACGATCAATATTCAAGTTATTCTGTTGGTAAAACAGGTAGACCTGCTTCAATTGCTGTACTTGCTCCACCATTCGATTATGATAGAAGCATTAATGAAGTAAGAAAGAAATCTATGCAAGTTTGTGTAGAGATTAAAAAAATTGTTGAAAAGTTTTATCCTGGAGTAGTTGCTCGATATGATGATGAATTTGAACCAAGAGCATTCGGAGATAATATTCAAATGTGGGGTAGCAGTACAATTTTGATTGAGTCGGGTGGGTATTTCAAAGATTTTGAAAAGCAAGAAGTAAGGAAAATGAATTTTCTTTCCCTGCTCGGTTCAATTTATTCAATTGCAAATAATCTCTACGAAAAGAATTCTATTCAATCTTATTTTGAAATTCCTGAAAACGAAAGAAGATTTTTTGATTTGTTAATTAGGAATGTGATTGTTGAAAAAGATTCGATTGAATATTTAATTGATCTTGGGATAACTTACACTGAAAAATTTGACTCACTCAGAAATAAATATATCAGACAATATTCAATTGTTGATATCGGTGACCTCTCAACATTCTTTGCTTTTGACACTTTAGAAGCTAATCAACTTAAACTTGAACTTGGCAAAGTTTTCGAGAAAGTAATAACAAACCCAAGACAGTTGAAGAAATTAAATCCACAAGATTTACTTAGCGAAGGAATCACCACAATAATATATCAAGGTGCTTTCAAAGATTTAGAACAAAACTCTTTGCTTGATTTGATGATTACTACAACGAAATTTCCGCTTCGAGAATCAAGAAAGCTTTTAAATCATTCAGCAAATTTTGTATTAAAAGATAATAACGGAAAAATTATTTATGCTGTTGTGAATGGTAATGTGATTAAAATTAGATAATGTGAAAGATAATACGAAACTCGATTTCTATTTTAGACTTGATGAAGCTTGATGTAACCTAACATTTGACATATTGTCAGTATGATCGTGACGAAGACTGACAATTATGAGGAGTCACCCTTCGCTAAACTCAGGGTGACAAAAAAATTTAATGTCAGTCTGAGCTTGACGAAGACTGACATTTATTATAAATCCATCCTTCGTTTTTTTTCAGGGTGACATAAAAATTTCTTTCTGGCAAACTTATTCTTTGAACATCTTTAATTTCTCACTAAAATTGTAACTAATTGTTGAAATAATAGGTGAAAAAATGAAATATCCTGCACAAGAAATAGAACTGAAATGGCAAAAGTATTGGGAAGAAAAACAAGTTTATAAAACCGATTTATCTAAAACTGAAAAAAAGCTTTATTCACTTGTAATGTTTATCTATCCAAGTGGTGCAAAACTTCATATCGGTCATTGGTATAATTATGGACCAGCTGATTCGTGGACGAGACTGAAAAAACTTCAAGGTTACAACACTTTCGAACCAATGGGTTACGATGCTTTTGGACTTCCTGCCGAAAATTATGCAATAAAAACAGGAATTCATCCTCAAGATAGTACACTTCAAAATATCAAAGATATTCGCAGGCAGCTTAAAAGGATTGGAGCAATGTACGATTGGGATAGAGAGCTGATGACTTGTGTTCCAGAGTATTATAAATGGAATCAATGGCTTTTCCTTAAACTTTATGAAAAAGGTTTAGCTTATCGAAAAAATGCTCCAGTGAATTGGTGTGAATCTTGTCAAACAGTTTTGGCAAATGAACAAGTAAAATCGGATGGAACTTGCGAGCGTTGTGATAATCCAGTTGTGAAAAAATTTTTAACTCAATGGTTTTTTAAGATTACTGCTTATGCGGAAGAATTACTTCAAGACCTTGATAAAATTGATTGGCCCGAAAAAACTAAAGTGATGCAAATTAATTGGATTGGTAAAAGCGAAGGCGTAGAAATTGATTTTGAAACTGAAACGGGCGAAAAAATTACTGTCTTCACTACAAGACCTGATACATTGTTCGGTGTGACTTATGTTGTTCTTGCTCCAGAACATCCACTCGTCGAAAAACTGACTAAACCTGATTTCAAAAAAGATGTTGAAGCTTACATTGACAAAGTTAAATATGAAACTGAGATTGAAAGGTTATCAACTGCGAAAGAAAAAACAGGTGTCCCGCTTGGTTCTTATGCAATAAATCCTGTTAATGGTGAAAAAGTCCCAATCTGGATTTCTGATTATGTCTTGGTGACTTACGGAACTGGTGCAGTAATGGCTGTTCCAGGTCACGATGAAAGAGATTTTGAATTTGCCAAGAAGTTCAATCTTCCAATTAAAAAAGTGATCTTAAAACCAGGTACAAATCCAGAAGATGAATTGACAGAAGCTTATGTTGAACCTGGAATTATGATAAACTCTGCTGAGTTCAATGGTCTTGATTCAGAAGAAGGTAAGAAGAAAATTTCTGATTATCTCGAAGAAAAAGGTATTGGTAAGAAAAAAGTCAATTACCGTCTAAGAGATTGGTTAATATCTCGTCAAAGATATTGGGGAACACCGATTCCAATAATTCATTGTCCAACTTGCGGAGAGGTTCCCGTTCCAGAAAAAGATTTGCCTGTTGTCTTACCTTATGATGTTGATTTCAAACCGACTGGCGAATCTCCACTTCTTCGACATGAAAAGTTTATGAATGTGAAATGTCCAAAATGCAATGGCGATGCAAAACGAGATCCCGATACGATGGATACATTTGTTGATTCATCTTGGTATCATTTGAGATACTTAAATCCAAAAATAGATAATGCCATGTTTGATGTTGAACTTGCGGAAAAATGGATGCCCGTTGATAGTTACATTGGTGGTGCAGAACACGCAACTATGCATCTGCTCTATGCAAGATTTATTCATAAATTTTTACGAGACCTTGGTCTGTTGAAATGCGATGAACCTTATTACAAGCTTCGACATCAAGGAACAATTACGAACATGGGCGCAAAAATGTCGAAGTCAAAAGGTAATGTAGTTAATCCCGATGTGTTTGTAGAAAAATATGGTTCAGATGTTTTCAGAATGTATTTGATGTTTATGGGTCCTTACGATATGGGAGGTGATTGGAGTGACCAAGGAATTGTTGGTGTAAATAGATTCATTAATCGTGTCTATGAATTGTTCATGAAATTTTCTCCTGAGTTGAAAAATTATAAACCAAAAAATGATTTGATTTATTCTCAATTGACTGGAGATGAAAAATTTATTTATAAGCGAGTAAATCAAGCACTTAAAAAAGTTATCGAAGATATTGACGATTTGCATTTCAATACAGCAATTGCATTTTTAATGGAATTGTTGAACGACTTCACAAAATTAAATTCAATTCAAAACAAAGAATTGATTTATTATGCTTTAGAAAAATTTGCATTTATGATTGCACCACTTGCACCACATTTAGGAGAGGAGTGTTGGTCGTTGCTTGGAAAAGAGAAAAGTATTTTTGAAAATCCAGTTTGGTTTGATTATGATAAAGATGCATTGGTTCAAGAAACATTCACACTTGCAGTTCAGGTTAATGGTAAACTAAGAGCAGCAATTGAATTTGAAGTAGATACACCAGAAGAAGAAATTAAATTCAAAGCTAAAGAGGATCCCAAAGTCAAAAAGTTTATTGAAGGTAAAGAGATTGTGAAAGAAATTTATGTCCCTAAGAAAATTTTGAACATCGTTGTGAAATGAAATTGATGAAATAGAATTTGTGTTCAACGAAGATTGAATTTTATTTTCATAATCTATTCAAAAAAATTTTATCAACATCTAAAATGATTTCAACTAAAAGCGTTATCAATAGTGTTAACTCAAATAGTATTGCAAGAAAAATTAATGTAGCTGAAAGGAAACCATTATGCTTGATATAAAATTCATTCGTGAAAATCCTGAATTGGTAAGACAAGCAATCAAGAACAAGCATGAAAAAGATAACTTAGACCAATTACTTGACTTAGATACAAAACGAAGAGAAATTCTAAAACAAGTTGAAGAATTAAAATCACAAAAGAATAAAGCTTCGGATGAAGTTGCAAAGCTCAAAAGAGAAGGAAAAGATGCAACTGAAATTATTCAAAAGATGAAATCTGTTTCAGATGAAATCACAAATCTTGATAAACAACTTTCTGTTTTAGAAAATCAAATCGAACAAATTTTATTATTAATTCCTAATATTCCTCATTCTTCAGTTCCTGTTGGTGAAGATTCGTCTCAAAATGTTGAAGTAAGACGATGGGCACCTGAAGGATACTCTTATGAACTTGAAAACGGAAATTATCTCGATCATCTCTCACTTGGTAAAAAACTTGGCATCTTAGATTTTGAAAGAGGTGCTAAAATATCAGGTAG
>JAOAHM010000080.1 GCA_026415235.1 Ignavibacteria bacterium
TTTTACAAATCCATGTACTGAAACTGCTTTTTCATTCATTTCTTGTTTGTAATTTTTTTTCAATTCAAAATTAATTTCAATTTTTTCCTTTTTGATGATTGCTTCTGCTACTTTTTTTCCATCTGCAACAGCTTCAATTACCGTTGCAGGTCCACGCAGAGTATCACCACCAACAAAAACATTTTCAATCAGAGTCTCGTTTGTTTCTGGATTAACAATAATATTTTGTTTATCATCCAATGAAATTTTATTTAATCTCAAATAATTATAATCAGTTCTTTCACCTATTGCAGTGATGATAGTATCAGCTTCGATTTCGATGAATTCATTTTCGATTGGAATTGATTTTCTTCTTCCATCAGAATCGAAATCACCAAGTTTCATTTTCTGGCATCTCAAAACTTTTCCATCAAACTCGATTGGTTGGAGGAGTTCTAAAATTTTTATTCCGTCATTAATTGCAGCTTCAAGTTCTTCTCTATCAGCTGGCATGTATTGAATTGTTCTTCGATAAACAATGGTTACATTTTCAACGCCATCAATTCTTTTTGCAGCACGAGCTGCATCCATTGCAGAATTTCCACCACCAACTACAATCACATTTTTACCAAGGATAAATTTTTCGTTTTTATTAAATCGTTTCAGAAAATCCAGAGCATCCAAAATATTTTTGTTTGAAGAATTCAATTTCAATTCATTTGGAATTTCTGCGCCGATTCCGATGAAAATGTATTTAAATCCTTGAGCTTTCAAATCTTCAATGTGTATGTCAGATGGAGTATTGTAAATTACTTTAACGCCAAATTTTTTGATGAATTCAATATCATTATCAATTACTTCTTGAGGAATTCTAAATTGTGGAATTGTATGTCGAACAGTTCCCCCAGCTTTGTCGGTCTTTTCAAAAATTGTTACATCGAAACCAACACGAGCAAGAAAGTAAGCAGCAGAAAGTCCCGCTGGACCAGCTCCAATAATTCCGACTTTTATTCCGTTTTTTGTTTTTGATTGCGAGTTTATTTTGTTAATGTAATTTTCAAATGCCTTTTCTGTTACAAATTTTTTTAATTCACGAATAACAACTGGATAGTCATAATCAACTCGATTACATTTTGTCATGCATTGATGGTCGCAAATATAACCTGTGATGTGTGGAAGTGGATTTTTTTCGATGATTACTTCGAATGCTTCATCAAATCTTTTTTGCGATGCGAGATAAACATACTCCGATACATCTTGGTGAATGGGACAAGCAATTTCACACGGTGCTATATAACAATCGAACGATGGAAGTTTGTAATTAATCTTAACATATTCAATGCTCTTAAAATCTTTTTTGTAGTAAGGATGATTTAGGGCTTCTTCACAAAGTATTTTTAATTTATCAAGATCAATTTTTTCAGAAGTAGATTGAATGAAATTTGTGTCGTTCTCGAAGTCAGTTGCAATTTGTGCTAATCTTAGATAACCACCTGGTTTAAGTAAATCTGTTGCAAATGTAACTGGAAAAATACCTGCCTCAACAATTTTTTTTGCATTTAAGATATTTGCACCGCCTGAATATGAAATGTGTAATTCGTCATTGATTTCTTTTGCAATTACATATGCAAGATTAATTGTGAGAGGAAAAAGTGACCTTCCGCTCATGTACATCTCTTCACCTGGAAGAACTTTGGAAGTATTAACAACGCCCAAAGTGTTAGATAACTTTATTCCAAATTTTCGATTGTGTTTTTTAGCAAATTCTGAAAGTCGTTTTATCATTGGAATTGCTTCATCAAATTTCAAATCATGTTGAAATGATTCTTCTTTTAAGTTGATATAACCATAACCAATTTGATTTAATATTTCTCTCACTCTTTCGTATCCAAGCAAAGTCGGATTAAGTTTAACAAATGTGTGTAGATTTTTTTCAGCGATAAGATATTTAGCTATCTCTTCAATTTCCTCTGAAGGACAACCATGCATGGTTGAAAGAGTTACATTATCAGAAATTTTTGATGAGATATTGGACAAGAAATTTTCAAGTTGTGAGATGGATATGAATTTTTGTAATTCTTGATTTTCTTTGAAGAAGAGATAAATCTTATTTAAGTATTGATTGAATAATTCAGTTGATTTTGCATCTTTAATTTTTTCTATGAATTGATCAACTTTATGAGACTTGATTCCTTCGAGATTGTACCCAACGCTCATGTTGAAAACAAAACCATCATTACTTTTTGAGGAAGAAAATAGATTTTTAATTAGATGAATAAGTAACCATGCTTTGAGATATTCATCGAAACTTTGGTTGAGAGTTAATTCTTGAGACCATTCGACATTATAACCTTCATCAGCTGCGTAGATACATGGTTTTTCAATTTCGAGTTCGTCTAAGATTTGAACAGTTTTTAGTTCGATGAATCGACCGCCAACTAAATAAGAGGTGATTATGTTATGTGCAAGTTGCGTGTGTGGTCCAGCAGCAGGTCCGAAAGGAGTTTCAATTTTTTTATCAATGAAGTCAAAGTAATTGCCATTAGTTTTTTTGAAAAAATTTTTTTTTGGTATACCAAAGATTGATTGTTCATTAATCAATTCATTAAAAATCCATTCAAGTAAATTTTGGAGAGGGATTGGTTTCATTTTTTGAGCCATTTAGTATCTCCTTAAGAAGATTTTATTATTAAATGTTAAGCAGAATATTTGTAGGATCGAGGCTTGCCTCGACCGCATTCAGTTCAAAGAACAAAAATTTCTTCAAACGATTTTTTGTTTCGAACGATAACTGACAGGGCAAGCCCTGTCCCTACATTTAATTTATTCAAAATGTTGTAGGGTCGAGGCTTGCCTCGACCGCATTCAGTTCAAAGAACAAAAATTTTTCAAATATTTTTTCGAAACAAATCAGCAACGATAAATCATTAAGCTATAAAATTTATAAAAAAACATTTTCAAAAATTAATTCACAATTCTCCGTAAATTTAAGAAAAAAGTAAAACGGATTAATTAAAAAAGGATACTAACTTGAATATCTCAGATGCTATTTTAGAAAAATCAAATCAATACCGCGATTACACCGCGAGAAATCTTTCCCGACTCGTTCAGACAAAATCTCTCAGCACTCAAGAAAAATATGTTGTTGATTTAATTAAATCCATGATGGAAGATGCAAATTTTGATGAAGTGTTTATTGATGAACTTGGTAATGTAATCGGCAGAATCGGTAACGGTAAAAAAATTATCGCCATTGATGGTCATGTTGATGTTGTGGATGTAGGTAATATCAACAATTGGTCATTTAATCCTTTCTCTGGTGAGATTAAAGATGGTTATGTTTTAGGAAGAGGTTCGGTGGATCAAAAGGGTGGCGTTGCAGCATTCATTACTGCAGGAAAAATTCTTAAAGAGTTGGGACTTCAAAACGATGTGACAGTTTATTTCGTTGGTTCGGTGATGGAAGAAGATTGTGATGGACTTTGTTGGAAATTTATCGTTGAAGAAGATAAAATTAAACCTGATGTGGTGATTGTAACCGAACCAACCAAATGCAACATTTATCGTGGTCAAAGAGGGCGAATGGAAATTCAAGTTCACTTCAATGGAATTTCTGCTCATGGTTCTGCACCTGAAAGAGGAAAGAATGCAATTTACCTTGCTGCTCATTCATTAGTTGAAATTGAAAAATTAAATGAACGATTAGCGGTTGATGAATTTCTTGGTAAAGGCTCCGTTACATGTTCACAAATTGTTTCAGATAGTCCCTCATTATGCGCAGTAGCTGATTATTGTCGCTTTCATCTTGATAGAAGATTGACATTTGGTGAAAATAAAGAAATTGCACTCAAACAAATTGAAGAAATTGTTAAACCGTTTGAAGGAAGAGTAGAACTACTTTATTACGAAGAAACTTCTTTCACTGGTCGCAGATATGGAATGGAAAAATATTATCCAACTTGGAAAATGGAATTAAATCATCCTGTAATTCAAAAAGGAGTTGAAGTTTACAAATCACTTTTCAATTCAGAACCAGTTGTAGATAAGTGGACATTTTCAACCAATGGAGTTGTTATCAATGGTTTGTTTGGAATCCCTGTGATTGGTTTCGGTCCAGGTGATGAAGTCTATGCTCATGCACCTGATGAAAAATGTCCCATTGATGATTTAGTTAAAGCATCTGCATTTTACGCAATGTACGTTCAATCATTCTAAAAAAAAATTAGGGAGTAAAAAATGGATAAAAAATTCAAAGGCAAACATTTTCTTTCAGAAGACGATTGGACTAAAGAGGAACTCGATGTCGTCTTTGAAACAGCATTCGAGTTGAAACAAAAATTTTACGCTGAAGAACCAACACTTTATCTTCCATACAAAACTTTGTTCATGATTTTCTTTGAACAATCAACTCGCACAAGAAATTCAATGGAAGCGGGAATGACTCAGCTTGGTGGTCATGCTCACGATTTAACTGCAGATAAAATGCAAATCTCTCACGGCGAATCAGCAAAGGACACAGCAATTATTTTATCAAGAATGGGACATGGAATTGCATGTAGAAATTGTTTCTATGGAATTGGAAAAAAATATCTTGATGAAATGGCTAAGTATGCAACCGTTCCAGTGATGTCCTTACAAGATGATGTTTATCATCCTTTTCAAGGAATTGCCGATTTAATGACAATCTTCGAATACTTTGGAAGAAATCCAAAAGGATTGAAAGTTACAATTTCATGGGCTTATGCAACATCTCACGCAAAACCACTCTCAGTACCACAATCACAAATATTACTTTTCCCGAGATATGGAATAGATGTAACAGTCGCACATCCGAAAGAATTTCCATTGAGTAAAGATATTGTCGAGAAAGCTTATAAAAATGCTGAAGTTGGTGGTGGAAGTTTAAAGTTCACTGATAATATGGACGAAGCATTCGAAGGAGCTAATATTGTTATTCCAAAAAATTGGGGTGGATTTGCATACTATGATGTTGATTATTATTTGCAGAATGAAGAAGAATGTAAGAAAGAAATGAAAGCAAATCTTGAGAAGTACAAAGATTGGATTTGTGACGAGAGAAGAATAAAACTTGCTGCAAAAGATGTGAAGTTAATGCATGCACTCCCTGCAGATCGTGGAAAAGAAGTAACAGACGAAGTAATTGATAATCCAGATATCTCAATTGTTTATGATGAAGCTGAAAATCGTCTTCACACTGCAAAAGCAATCATGGCATTGACGATGTGATAGTTATTGTGAGGCTTTCTAATTTGATTTAGTAAAGTATTGAAATCATGTTTGTGAAAATTTGTTTTTTGAATGAAATCAGTTTTGAAGGAAAATTAAATTGTAGGGATATGGTTTGCCCTGTCCGTTTTTTTCATAACAATAATTGATTGAAATATTTTTTGTTCACTGAACTGAATGCGGTCGAGGCAAACCTTGACCCTACATTTAGTTTTTTAATTAATTGTGAGGAAATCATGAGACTATCACTTTGCTTTCTCTTAATCTTATCAATCATTTTGCTCAATACACATATTCTCTCAGGTGAAACAATGAAATTGATTGAACCAATACCAAAACCACAATTCATGATTACTTCAGAGGGAAAGTTTTTTATCACTAATGAAACAAAATTATTTTTTGATGAATTTGCTGATCGCTCAAGTTTTTTTGTTTCTGAGATTGAAAAGGAGATTGAAAATTTCTTTAATCAAAAAATCAAACTAAAAGTATCAAAACAAAAACCTTCTAAAAATTTCATTTACTTTGGTTCGCTCACAAGTAATGAGTATGCATGGCAATTCAAAGAAATAATTCAAGAAAAAAAATTACTTGATAGGAAGGAAGGTTACATTTTAAGTGTAGATAAAAATCGAATTGCAATTCTTGCAAGTCATCCTCAAGGGGCTTTTTATGGTTTGATGAGTTTACTTCAAATGCTTCAATTAAATAATTCAAAGAAAATTTTTGTAGATGGAGTTGTAATTGTTGATTTTCCTGCTTATGAAATGCGTGGAATTTCGGACGATATTGCTCGTGGTCAAGTTTCAACTTTAGATGATTTCAAGAAAATTATTCGAACAATAGCTCGATACAAAATGAATGTTTATCAACCATATTTTGAAGATGCAATTGAACTTAAATCTTTTCCTGATATTGGTTTGAATAGAAGTCGTTTATCTCAAGATGAAATTAAAGAATTGATAAAATATGCTGAACAATATTTTGTCCAAATAATTCCAATCTTTCAAACACTTGGTCATTGGGAAAATTTACTCATCCAACCAAATTATTATCATCTTGCCGATTTTCCAGGTGCAGCATCTCTTGATGTGACTAACGAACAAACTTATGAATTCTTAGATAAGTGCATTGCAGAACTTTCTGAAATTTTTCCATCGAAATATTTTCATGCTGGACTTGATGAATCGTGGGATGTAGGATTTGGAAATAGCAAAGAAATAACTAAGCAAATTGGAATTGCAGCTGTTCATGCAAATCATTACAAACGAGTGAATGAGATTATTAAAAAGTACGGCAAACAGATGATGATGTATGGTGATATCATTCACAATCATCCAGAAATTTTTGAAATGCTTCCGAAAGATATAATTGTTGTTGACTGGCGATATGGAGTAAATGATTATGAACCAATCGTAAAAAAATATAAAGAACACAATCAACCTTTTATCTGTTCACCTTCAGTTACAAACTACAATAGAATTTTTCCTCACATCATTAATTCACTTTTGAATATTCAACTCTTCGCTAAAGTTTCATACGAGTATGGTTCGATTGGTTTTATAAATTCAAATTGGGGAGATAATGGTGGCGAGAATCTTCGTGAATTTAATTGGTTCGGTTATGCTTTTGGTGCTGAGTGTTCTTGGAATCCTATGAATGCTGATATTTACAATTTCAAATCAAAATTCTTTAGAGATTTTTATGGCGTTGACAATTCTGAGCTTGATGCTGTTTATACTTTTCTCAATGATTTTGGCGCAAGTTTCACTCAATATGATTTCTGGCGTAATCCATTCGTTAAGTGGAACAACACAATCAATTATCAAGAACAAAACTTTATTCTCTTTGGTGAAACCATAAAATCAAAAGCAAAAACAACTCTCGATTTAATTCAAAAACTTAAAACCCATTCCCTCAAAAATAAATCGCACTTAGATTATCTTGAGTTTGTTGCAAATCAAGCTTTGTGGTATGGCGATAAATTGAGCTATTCAGTTAACATTAAAAAATTGATTGATAAGAAAAATGGTTTTCTTTCGAAAGATGAAAGAGAATTTGTAAAAAATTTGTGTGATGATATGATTGTTCGATTAGAAAAATTAAAGAAAGAATTTAGAGAACTATGGCTCAGAACAAACAAAGAAAAAGGTCTCGAATTGATTGAGAAAGAAAAATACGATCGTCAGATTTTTGCGTGGAAGAAAATGAAAGAAAATTTAAGACAAGAGATTGTTGAGTATGACCAGACAATCAAGAGTAATTGGATGTTTCATCCTGATGCTTTCCCTGGACAGAAAAATCAACCACAAGTTGAAGAAGCAATTTTTGTTCGTGATTTAATTGTAAAGGATAAAGTTACCTCGGCATTAGTTCACTTGATGGCAGATAGTTATGCTGAACTTTATGTTAACGATAATTTGATTGGTGATGTTCGTGGAAGAAGAACTCTTTCACTTTGGGTCGAAAGTCAACGAGCAAAATTTTTTGACATAACGAATTACTTGAAACCTGGCGTGAATAAAATAAAAATCGTTGCTAAGAATTTTGGTGAAAATGTTTCGGCTGGAGTGAATGTTCAAATTGATTTGAAAACTCCGATTTCTCATCATCGAATTATGCCAGATGAAAGTTGGAAGGTTAGCAGAGATGGAACAAACTTCATCGAACCAAAATTGCTTCCACCAAAATTTGTTTCGTCGGAACCTGACTTTGAAAATAGAATAACCAGTTGGTACGAAAGATAAACTTTACAAATAATCAAAACTTCAAATAAAATTTTCAGTTTTGATTTTCTTTTATGAACTAAAAATCATTCGTTTATAGTTTTTCTTCAACGCTTTTGATTTTGTCGAGCATAGTTTGTTCTTTATCAATTC
>JAOAHM010000020.1 GCA_026415235.1 Ignavibacteria bacterium
ATTGAGGTCGCTCCGATGGAGCTTTGAAATGAATCTTGGATTTTTTGCTACAAAGAGGTAACTCCTACGGAGTTGATTTCTGTATCTTGACATTATTTTATGATGTAGTCGGGACTGTCTAAAAGATGAGTTTGCTAATCTGTGATTAATATGAAAGCAGAAATCAAAAAAATTTTAATAAAATTTTTGGTTTCTTTGTTTCGAGCAAAATAACTTTTTAGATAGTCCAATTAGAAATTTTAATTAATTAAATTAATGAAGGTAATTAGGAGCTTATTGCTTTAGAACTTTGAATGTGGTCAATAATCTATGATTTAATTAAATGTATTTTAATGATATTTTCTTCTATTAAACAGAGAGGTTTTAATTGATTGAAATGGTTAATTCTAACTCCCAAAAATTTTCTTCTAAGGAAATGAAAATGTTGATTAACAGAATTGAAAATATTTTTCTAAAAATCTTTCTTGTAATTTTTATCGCTTTTCTAATTTCAATTGAAAAAATATTTGCACAGGATATTGAATCACCAGCACTTGTTTTCAATCGTGGAATGCTTTGGAATAGTGTGTTTTTTGGAAAGATTGGTCCAAACTTCAGCAACTGGGGAAGAAGAGGAATTGGATTGGACTGGCCTGGTTTTGACGAAAGCTGGATTAAAGAAAATATTGGTGGTCCTCCTTCACATTTAATCACGGGTGGTTTTTGGATTGGAGCAAAAAAATCAAAAGACTCAATCATTACCGTAGAAGATTGGTCAATGTATGCAACAACAGTTTCAAACGAACCTGGTGCAAAATATATTATTACAAAACACAAACATCTATTCAAGAATGGCGAAAACTACTGGCTTCAAAAAGATCCAAAGCAAGGTGAAGAAGTAATTGAAACTGTTTGGGAATATAATTTTAATTACACAAGAACAGATGATATTGAGCGACAACTTCCAGTCCGTGTCTCAAGAAAAGCTCATCAATGGTCAGGTTCAAAACGAGATGAAAATTACATCATCTACGAATACATCATCAAAAACATCACCAATGAAATTAAAGCAAAAGATCCAACAAGAATAAATTACGATACTCTTTATGGCGTTCATATTCTGTTATGTTATGCACTTCATATCAATTCAAGGTCATGGAATGTATTATTTCCAACATTAACAGCTGGTGCAAGAAATAGTTGGTTCTTTTACGACCCTTCTCGAAGAATGATTTGGGGTAGAGCAGGTGATTACTTAGAAACTCCAGCTAACGAAGAATTCGGTTTATCATATTCTCAAGGACCAATCAAAAATGGTAAACCTTCTGGAGAATACCTTGCACCTGGATTTGTTGGAGTGAGACTTCTTTATTCCTCACCAGATACATTCAAACAAGCAACAAGAGTCGCAAAGTTTGGATGGTCTGCTGCAAGTAATTCAATTGATTTATCGGGACCATTTACAAACATTGGTACAATTGATGGTAGATATAAAGTTTTGCAAGATCCAGCAAATGCTGCAAGCTTTATTCAAAATCCTGCTGATACTGTTTTTATGCGTCGTAATCGAATGTGGTCTTTAATGTCTTTGGGACCGTGGACAATTCCACCAGGCGACTCAATTGTAATTGCAATAGCAGAAATTGTGGATGGAGTTGATTATAAAATTGCAATTGATACAACTTATAAAGCTTCGTTTATCGGAACACAAGGTTCAAGAATATTTTTCTCAACTGCCGATAAAGCAAAGTTTACTTATGACCAATACAGAAATCCCACAACAGGTCAATTGACTGGAAATGGTTTGAACCATCCTGACCCACCAGCAGCACCAAAGTTTACAGTTGATTACTTCAGAGAACGAGAAAAATTTGTAGCCAATGTAATCACTTGGGGAACAGAAGCGGAAAACATTCCTGACCCCGATGATGGAACATTTGATTTGGTTGGTTACAAAGTTTATCGAAGCTGGTACTTGCCAATTGGTCCGTGGGATTCAGTTGGTGTGGTTTACAAAAGAGATCCAAAATATTTTGATGCATCTAAAAATAAATACATCTTTATTGATTCAACAGTTCAGATTGGAACAAATTATTATTACGCCGTTACAGCATTTGATACGGGAAAAGCTTTCTGGAATATTAATCCTTCAGCAAGATTTCCTGAGACAAATTCAACAAGAGTTCCTGGTATCGAGTCATCAATTTTTGCAAATCGAACAACATATCCATTTAAGTCAACCATTCCACCATTTAACAAGCTTGATGAAGTTTTAGTAGTTCCTAATCCATTTATTATTGGTGCGGGATTTTCTCAACCAGGTGCAGGTGATGAAATTCAATTTGTTAATCTGCCAAATCCATGCACAATTCGAATTTATACTCTTCGTGGCGATTTAGTTAAAACAATTGAAGTGAAGGAAGGAACAGGTGCAATCGTTAGTTGGAATCAAGTTACCGATTATGGTCAATTCGTAGAAAGTGGAATTTATCTTTATCAAGTTGATGCACCAGGTATTGGAAAGAAAATTGGAAAATTCGCAATTGTAAGGTGAAAAAATTATGAAATCTTTCTTCAAAGTTTTGTTAATAATTTCTTTAATCATAAGTCTAAATGAAAAATCTTTCTCTCAAAATTTTAGAAAAACTGCAACAGCTGGATTTGTTTTTTTAGAACTTCCAGTGAATGCAAGAACAACAGGAATGGGCGAATCGGGAATTACTCTTTCTGATTTAAACTCTGATGGAATTTTTGTAAATCCAGCAATTTGTGGTTTCACAAATCGAATTCACAATGTTTCTTTTTCTTACTCACCTTACTTTGCAGAAATAAAACAATATGCTGCAAGTTATTCATTCAATTCACCTTTTGGTGTTTTATCAGTTGGTGCTCTGTTGTTTGATTATGGCTCAATGCCAAAGACACAAAAAGTTGCTGGACAAAGAGTATATGACATTTTAGGAACATTCAATTCAAAGTCTCTTGCATTTGCACTTTCTTATTCAAGAATGTTGACAGATAAATTTTCATTTGGACTTTCACTTAAGTATGTCAATGAAAAGATAGATGTATATTCTGCAGATAATGTTGTTTTAGATGGTGGAGTACTTTACTACACAGGACTTGGTAGTTTAAGAATTGGTGCAACAATTCAAAAC
This sequence comes from Ignavibacteria bacterium, assembly GCA_026415235.1. GTDB lineage: Bacteria > Bacteroidota > Ignavibacteria > Ch128b > Ch128b > Ch128b. Next base: position 3,138 of record JAOAHM010000020.1, read on the forward strand.
TTTGGAACAGATGCAAAGTTTATTAACGATCCATTCAAAATGCCTGCAGTTCTTAAGCTTGGTGCAGCTGCAGAAATTTTTGGTGATTATAATTCTGACTATCGAGTTACTACAATTATGGAAGCAATTCACCCAAACGATGGTGATGAGAGAGTTAACACTGGATTGGAACTGAGCTGGAAAAATATTTTCACCATTCGTGGTGGTTATAAATTTTTCTATGATGAAGAAACTTATTCATTTGGTCTTGGAATAAATGGTGAACCATTCGTTCCTGTTTCTTTTGATGTTTCAATTTCAAATTATGGAAGACTTGGAAACATTCTTCGACTAACTTTGCAGGCTGGAATTTTATGAAAGCAAAAATTTTTTCAATTACTTTAATTTCTTTATTCATTTCAAATTTAGTTTTCGCTCAATTTAAATTATCGTCAATTGCTTTCTACACAGATTATTCTTACCCACTTAAAAAACGATTATTAGTTACAAAAATTGATGCAGTCGGTGGTGGAGCTGAAATATCTTTTTCAATTTTTCAAAATGTTCAGTTATCTCTGACTGGTGGTTATAGTTTATTTTCACTTCAACAAGATAGTGCAATCAAACTTTGGAATTGGAGATTTTATACTGAAAGATATGCAGGTATTATTCGAGATAATTTGCGTTCTGACTCAACTCTTGCTGCTTATCTCAACCCAATTCAAAAAATGGATTTAACTCCTCTTCAATTGTCAATTAAAGGAGTATTCAATCCAATCAAATCTTTTTACATTAAGCCACAAGTTGGTGCGGGAATTTATTTTTACACTCGCCGACTTTACCTCGAAGAAACTTGGCGAAAAAGATTTGATGAAGCAAGTTATACTTTTGAATATAGCTACAGAAATTTTGCAACAAATAAATATGGTAATCCAATTGGAGTGTTTGGTTTGATTGAGTTAGATTATCAACCATCAGAAATCTTCACCATTGGAACTGCACTCGGTTACAATTACTTTGTCAAAACTCCAGGTAAATTTGGTTTCGACCAATTTCCAATTAACGATTACATCAATTTCAAAATCTTCCTAACATTTTTGTATTGAGTTGAATATGAAAAAGAGAGTTTTATTCCTGCTTATTTTCCTTCTTCCAATTTTTCTTGAAGCACAAGATAAAATTTATTTCGCTGGAATTGGTTCATCTTATTTAATCCCTACTGGTTCTTTGAAATCTCGATTTAGTCCAGCTGGTGGAGTGAATTTATTCTTCGGTTATAAATCAAGTGAAAATTGGGAATGGTTTGGAAAGATTGAGTATTTGAACTTCAACAAAGAAAATCGTGAACGATTGAAAATCAGACGAAATGTAAACATTGCAGGAAGGGAAGTTACAAGAAACTTTAACCTTCCAAAGCTTGAAACAGATTTGAAAATTTATGGTGCCTCTGCAAACGCTAATTCAAAAATCATTGATTTGAATTTTTTCAAAAGTGATTTGACTTTCGGATTTGGAATTTATCGTTGGGAAAGTTCTCGAAGTGGTTACTTCGATACATTACGAGTTGATACTCTTGGAGTAACTTATGATGCTGTAATACTGAAAGTCCCCGCACTCAAACAACTCGATTGGAGTGGTGGATTTAATGTTGGGCTGAATTTATCGACAAAAATAATTGACCCAATTTGGTTTGAAGTAAATGCAAATTACAAAGCAGTAGTTGGTGAATTGTGGGCAACACTTGACCTTGATTTGGAAAATATTAGTGTCTTTCAAATGTATGAAATTCGACTTGGACTGAAGGCAAGATTTTGAATTTATTAACTTCAAATGTTTTGTGTTTAATCTAATTCAAACGAGATAAATTAGTTCTTTGATTAATTCACTGAGCATAGTTTGAAGCGGGTTTGTCAGATAAGACAATAAATTTAAAGGTCATTCCTGAGCAAGCAGGAATTAAAATCTTATTAAAAAACTTGAACTTCGCTATTTTGATTTTTCTTGAACAAAGTATCTTTAATAGAAATTAATTTTTTTGAGCTGCATGACTATTTATGGTCACTCTATTCACGGATACAAAAATTACTATTAATAAGACACCAATGTTGACAAAAAATTTTTCTAAAATCATTCCTCTCAAAATTTTCAAAGTGCTTGTGGTTTTGATTTCACTTCTTTTTCAGTCGTGTTTTTCACAATCCTTTGGTGTTCGTGGTGTTTGGCTCACAAATGTTGATAGCGATGTTCTAACTTCTAAGGAAAAAATTGTAGAAGCTGTAAAATTTCTTGACGAATTAAATTTCAATACGATTATTGTGGTTGTCTGGAACAAGGGAATGACTCAATATAAATCGAAAATAATGAAAGAATTTACTGGACTTGAAATTGATACAATGCTCAAAGGTTTTGATCCATTACCTGTTCTAATTGAAGAAGCTCACAAACGCAACATGAAAGTTATTGCTTGGTTTGAATTTGGTTTTTCAAGTTCATATAAATTAGATGGCGGTGAAATTTTGAGATTAAAACCTCATTGGAAAGCAATTGATTACGAAGGTAAACTCGTCTCAAAAAATGGATTTGAATGGATGAATGGATTTCATCCAGAAGTGCAAGAGTTTATCTTATCTTTAATCAAAGAAGTTGTAACAAATTACAATATTGATGGAATTCAAGGTGACGATAGATTACCAGCAATGCCAGTCGAAAGTGGTTACGATGAATACACAATTAATCTTTACCGTTCAGAACACAACGGACAAACTCCACCAAAAAATTTTCGTGATAGTTTGTGGATTGAATGGCGAGCAAAAAAATTAAATGCCTTTGCCGAAAGAATTTTTAATGAAGTAAAGTCCATAAATCCAAATTTAATTGTCTCAATGGCTCCAAGTATTTACCCGTGGAGTAAAGAAGAATATTTGCAAGATTGGCCTACTTGGGTGAATTCAGGCAAAGTGGATTTGGTCTGCCCACAACTTTATAGATATAAGATTGAAGATTATGAGAAATTACTTGATGATATTGTAAATCATCAAATAGAAAAAACAAAATTGAGTAAGTTTTATCCAGGTATTTTACTTAAGATCGGTTCTTATTATGCATCACCAGAATTACTCAAAAAGAAAATTGAATTAAATAGAAAATATGGGATTAATGGAGAAGTTTATTTCTTTTACGAAGGTTTGAAAAAAACACCTGAATTATTCAAGGAAATTTATAAGGATAGAGTTCAGTTCCCTGACTTAGTAAATTAAACTTAAACAAAGTACTGATTAAAATATGAGAATTAAATTCTTGATTTTTTTGCTTTCTGTTTTATTATTCGTCAATCATTTGTTTTCTCAGGTTCAAGAGATGAGAGGAACCTGGATAACAAATGTTGATAGCTATGTTTTGTTCAGCGATAGGTCAATTCAAGAAGCTATGGATTATCTCGCAAAGATTGGAATAAACACTGTTTATGTCTGCACATGGAATAAAGGTTACACACTTTACCCAAGTAAAGTGATGAACGATAGATTTGGTATTCCGATTTGGCAAACTTTTGCAGGAAGAGATCCACTTGAAAAAGTAATCATCGAAGCACACAAAAATGGAATCGAGGTTATTGCTTGGTTTGAGTATGGACTTTCGCCTTGGTATGCACAAAATCAAAACGATAGTGGTCACATCATAAAAAAATATCCTCACTGGGCAGCTTTGGATCGAACTGGAAAATTTGCAACTCGTGAAAGCACTTTTCCACAATTCATTTGGATGTCTGGAATAAACCCTGAAGTTCAAAATTTTATCATTTCTCTTTTCACAGAAGTTATTGATAAATATGATGTTGATGGAGTTCAAGCTGATGATAGACTTCCTGCAATGGCAATTGAAGGTGGATATGATTCAGTTACTGTTTCAATTTATAAAGCTGAAAACAATGGTCAAGCTCCACCTTATGATTTTAACAATTCTCAATGGAAAAGATGGAGAGCAAACAAACTGAATCAATTCTTCAAAAGATTGTATGATTCAGTCAAAGTAAGAGGTGATTATTTAATTGTATCTTCAACACCAAGTGTTTATCCATGGGGTTATGAAAATTATTTGCAAGATTCAAAAACTTGGGTTGACTCAGGTTATTGCGATACTTTCATGCCTCAACTTTATCGTTATGATTTTTCTTCGTATCAATATGAACTAAATCTTGCATTAAGTTATGTTCCCCTTTCAAAAAGACATATTTTCTTTCCTGCTGCTTTAATGAAAATTGGAAATTGGTTAATTGATGAAAATTATCTCTTCAATGTTCTTGCAGCAAATAGACAGAGAAATATTAAAGGCGAGTCTTGGTTTTTCTACGAAGGTTTAAGAGCAAATAACAATCGTCGTGGAGATACATTAAAAGCAACTTATTACTCTCAACCAGCAGTCCCACCATATCGTAAAGGAAATATTTGGCGACCAAAAGGAACTCTTGTTGATGATACTTCTCAATCAATAATCAAAACTGGTAGATGGACAGTTTTTCCAACTAATGGATATGTTGGTGGTTTCTCAATGAGCAATGATACTTCTTTATCTTCAATTGAATATTATGCAAATGTTCCTTATGATGCTTACTATCATTTGTATGTTTATATCATTCCAAATTATATTAATTCAACTCAAGC
>JAOAHM010000059.1 GCA_026415235.1 Ignavibacteria bacterium
TATTTCATCCAAAATTTAATGCAAATTATGAAAAAAAGGATTGAAAAGAATTAACTGAAAAATTACACTATGAAGATGAAGAAATGATGAGTTGAGAAGATATTTAATGTTACCAAGAGCGAAGACTAAGGGTGACTTCTAATAAATGTCAGTCTTCGACAGGCTCAGACTGATAATAATTTTTTTGTCACCCTGAGTTTAACAAAGGGTGACTTTTAATAACTGTCAGTCTTCGACAGGCTCAGACTGACAATAATTTTTTTGTCACCCTGAGCGAAGACTAAGGGTGACTTCTCATAAACGTCAGTCTTCGTCAAGCTAAGACTGACATAAGGTTCTTTGTCACCTTGAGCGAAGACGAAGGGTGACATATTCAGACTTACGATTTAATCGTCAGACTAAAATTGAAAAAAAAATTACTCAACTCACAAAAATGTTGAAGGAGAAATCAGATAAGTATTTGGCTTACTAATCCACCAATAGTAAATGCGAAGAACCAAGTTCCCGCCCAAATGATTAATCCTTTTGCAATTCCTCTTTCTTTAATCATCACAAGGAAGGATGCAATGCACGGAACAAATAATGTGATTGTTACCAAAGCTACAACTGTCTGATAAACACTCAAATTCATGTGAAATAGTCCTGCTGCACCAAAATCTCTTCTAATCATTCCCATTATGAAAGCAACTGCAGATTCCTTTGGTAACTGAAGCCATTTTGTAGTTAATGGTTCAAGGAAATTAATCCAAACAATTATTAATCCAGTCAGATTTAATAAACCAATAATTGCTGTTCCTAAGAAGAAAAGTGGAGTTGCCTCTTTCATGAAACCAAGTGTTCTGTAGTAAGTTTTTCTAAGAACATTTTTTGGATCGGGCAAACTCATCAAAGGTAAATCTAAGATGAGTGGTGAGCTATGTCCTGGAACAAGTTTATCAAGAAGTGTAGTCGTTAAAATCAACACAATAAACATTACAGCAACATATAATACAATTGCTTTTGGACCAGCAGCACTTAACAAAACAGTTATCACTGCAAGTTGTGCTGAACACGGAATTACAAATTGCAAAATTGCCGTGGCAATAGTTTTTTCTCTTTCTGTCCCAAGCATTCTTGTTGTAATTGTTGCCATGGTTACACAACCAAATCCAAGTATGATTGGAATGATTGCTTTTCCATTCAATCCAACTTTCGTAAATAAACGATCTGCCATAGCAGCAAGTCTTGGCAAGTAACCACTATCTTCAAGAAATGCGAGTGTTAAATAAAATGAAGTTACAAGTGGAAGTAGTAAAAAGAAAAGATAAGTTACGGTCATCGTAATCACGCCAAATTCACCAAAGAAAAATTGAGCAATCACATTGTGAAAAATAAAATTCAACTCAACATTTTTATCAGAAATAAATTGCTCAAACTCTTGAAATGTTTTTGTATCGTTTGAAATTCCATTTGGAAAAGAAAATGTTTTATTTTGAATGGCATTGTCGTCATCATCAAGTATTGTAACTTCAATATCAGTGTTAATCGAATGAGCAACTAACTTTTTCAGATTGTATTCAACAATGCCTTTCCCAATTGTATTTTCTGTAAAATCAACAAGCCTTTGTGCGACAAAATCTCCAACAAAGAAATAAACCAGTGTAAGTATTAATAAGAGAATTGGGATTCCAGTTAGCGGATTCAATGCAAGTCTTCCGAGCTTAGAGAAAAATAATCCACTTGGAGTGTCTTTGCTCTCAACTGCATCAACAATTTCTTTAACTCTATTTCTACGATGAATGTAAATTTCTTCACGAATATCTGTAATTGGTAATTTTATGTCTGAGTATTTCTTTAATATTTCTCTATCACCCTCTAAAAATAGGAGTGCTTCTGATTGATTTGTAATTTTATCTTTTACAAGTTTCAATTTTTCATGAATTAACTTATCCTGCTTGCCTATTCTTGCTTTTTGAATTGCTTCTTCAATTTTATCTAATCCTTCACCTTTCAAAGCAGAAGTTTCGTATACTTCGACACCAAGTAGGTCAGATAATTTTTTAGTATCAATTTTCAAATTCTGTTTCTTCACTTCGTCCATCATATTAAGTATGACGGACACTTTCTTACCCATATCAATTAATTGAAGTGTAAGGAACAAATCTCTTTCGAGATTTAGAGCATTAACAACACTCAGTATTACATCACCTTGTAAAATAATTTCTTTCGCAACTCTTTCTTCATCATTAAACGAAGAAACTCCATAAATGCCTGGAGTATCGAAGATATTGTAGTTTTTATACCAAGCTGAAGTTATCGAAACAGTTGTTCCAGGAAAATTCGATACTTCAGCATATAAACCACTTAGGTGATTAAAAATCAGAGATTTACCGACATTTGGATTGCCAGCAAGAACAACTTTCTTAAATTCTAATTTCTGACCAATTGAAGATTGTGGTGAGTGCATAAAATCATTTAATTAATCATAGTCACATGAATTTTCTTTGCGAGTTCACTACCAAGAGCAATTTCCAGTCGATTCTTTTTTAATATGACAGTCCCTCCAAGAATTTTATCAAGGCAGGTTACTTTTTCTCCTTCAGCAATTCCAAATCTAATTAACTGAAGTTTGTATTCATCATTAGGTAAATGATCAATTATAAATTTTTGTCCCCGCTCTACTTTATCGAGTGTTGTTTTCATTTCCGTTTTCTCTATTGGTTTTACATTTGTCTGGATTTTTACAATATCCGTAAATATTAAAGCTATGATTTACAGGAATAAATCCATATTCTTCGCAAATTTTTTCCTGCAATTTCAAAATTTCGTTATTATCGAATTCAATTATCTTTCCACAATTCAAACAAATCAAGTGGTCGTGTTCACTTACACCTAAACTTTTTTCGTATCGAGCTTCTTTGCCCATAAAATTATGTTTTGAAAGAAGCCCACACGCTACAAGTAATTCCAGTGTATTGTAAACTGTGGCTCTTGAAATATTGGAACCATCATTTTTCATCGAAAGAAAAAGTTCATCTGCACTGAAATGCTGAGTTTGTTTGAAGGCATATTCAAGAACCTCAAAACGCTCTGGAGTAATCCGATAAGAACCTTTCTTTAGAAAGTCCGTGAATATTTCTGTTGCATGAGTTATGTTGATAATCATTTCAATCGTTATTTAGACTAAATCTAATTTAGAAATCAATTATTTATTAATCAAGATTAAACTTTATTCCTTTCTTTTTTGTTGAAAATTGCGAAATTTGAAAAAAAGAGGTGTTCAATGTCAAATTCAACTTTTGAAAAGAAGCAAGTAGTCGGAACTTCAAAAAAAAGTGTTTCCGATGCAATTGAATCAGTAGTCAAACAATACAGTGCAAGTAATCCAGTCTACTGGTTTGAAGTTACTGAAATTCGTGGTCGAGTAACTCAAACTGGAGAGATTGAATATCAAGTAACAGTTAACTTAGGTCAAAAAACAAATTAAACGGAGGAAAAATGTCTCTAAAAGTTGGTGATACTTATAAAAACTTTACTCTCAAAAATCATCGTTTTGAAGATGTTACATTAAGCGATTTTGTGGGAAAGAAAAATGTCGTTCTTCTATTCTTCCCTTTTGTGAATACAGGTGTATGCGAAAAAGAACTTTGTCAAACAAGAGATAGCTTGGAAGATTACAAAAATTTAAACGCAACAATTTTCGGAATTAGTGTAGATAGTCCTTTTGCACAAAAATTATGGAACGATAAACTAAACTTTGGTTTTGATTTATTGAGTGATTTTAATAAAGAAGTATGCCAAATGTATGGTGTTCTTGAAGAAAATTGGTTACCAGCAAAATATGGATTTAAAGGAGTTGCAAAACGCTCAGCATTTGTTATAGATAAAAATGGAATAATTCAATATGTAGAAGTTTTGGATGACCCAGGCAAAGAACCAGATTACGAAAAAATAAAAGAAACTCTTTCAAAGTTATCATAACCTTTTCGAATGCCTATCTCGTGTAATCGATATTTTTTCAAACAATCATTATTTTTGAAATAAAAAAAGAGATGGGCATTCATTTCTTAAAATATCTATCTAATATTCTTCAAGTTTTTGCAATTGTTATTTGGTCAGGTAGCCTTTTTATGATTGTTTTCATTTTATTCCCTCAACTTCGAAAATCTAATGATAAAAAAATCTTGACTAATCAATTTTTTATTGAAGCCATTAACAAATTAGAGTATTCGTTTATCTTTGGAATTATTTTTTTGTGGAGTGGAATTTTAATTCATCTCATTACAGCATCTATTAATCCCTTAAAATCAAAATTATATATTCTTTACATTTGTTTATCAGCATTGTTAAGTTTCTTCACATTATTGAAAATTTTTTGGATACAGCATTCAATTATAAAGTCCGAAAAAAGTATGAAGTTATTTTTACAAGAAGAACTTCAAACTGAAATTGAAAGAAGAATTGAAAGTTATAAAAATGCATATTACTTCATTTCCATAGTAAACCTTTTAATTATCACAGTAATTATTTTCATAAAACAATACTAAAAGGAGAAAAAGATGTTAAAAGAAGGAGCAAAAGCACCAGCATTCTCCCTCCCAAATCAAGATGGGAAAAAAATTTCTTTGAAAGATTTTTTAGGTAAGAAGGTGGTTCTTTATTTCTATCCGAAGGATATGACATCTGGTTGTACAAAGGAAGCGTGCGATTTCAGAGATCACATCAAATTATTTCACAATAGCGATGTTGTTGTTTTAGGTGTAAGTCCAGACTCAATTGAATCTCACAAAAAATTTAAAGAGAAATATAACTTACCATTTGATTTACTTAGTGATGAATCAAAAAAAGTTCTTGAGAAGTATGGTGTTTGGAAAGAAAAAAGTATGTATGGCAAAAAATACTTTGGAGTTGAAAGAACAACATTTATAATTGATGAGAATGGAAAAATCAAAAAGATTTTTCCAAAAGTTAAAGTTGATGGTCATGTCAAAGAAGTCTTAAAAGCACTGGAAACTTAAAAAATGGAAAAACCACAATTGGATAAAGACAAAATCAAACTTCTTGCAAATTCAAAAACATACAAAAATTTGTTGGAAGGATTCGCTTTAGAAAGTCAAGCAAATCGAAGGTATTTATTTTTTGCTCAAAGAGCTAAAGAGGAAGGATTTGAAGAGATTGCAAATGTTTTTTTCGAAACAGCAGAAGGAGAAGGTGGACATTCATTCGGGCACATAGAGTTTTTAGCACCAGTTGCAGATCCTTTAACAGGTAGAGAACTTGGTGATACTGAGACCAACCTTAAAACCGCAATAGAAGGCGAGACCTACGAATTTTCTGAATTATATCCTGGCTTTGCCAGAGTAGCTCGAGAGGAAGGATTTGATGAGATTGCTGAGTGGTTTGAATTTTTAGCTCGAGCAGAAAAGTCGCACGCAGGTAGACTTCAAAAGGCTTTAGATTTGCTTTATGAGTTAAAAAAGAAAAAATAAATTCTTCCTCTTTGAGAACTATTCAAAATCTTATGAGGTTTTAATTGAAAAAAATTGAATTTGAAGATATTATACCTTATCACGAATACATAAAAATTAGAAAAGATTTTCAAGATAGGATAATCAAATTAAAGAAAAATCGCAGAGTACAAGTAGGAAATTATATCACTTTTGTTTTTGAGAATCGTCAAACTGTGCTTTATCAAATTCAGGAAATGATTCGACTCGAAAAAATGACTGATGAGAGATTGATTAAAAACGAAATAGAAGTTTTCAATCAATTAATTCCAGGTGAGAATGAACTCTGCGCAACAATGTTGATTGAAATCTTTGAGCGTCATTTAATCAAACCTATTTTAAATTCTTTAATTGGTATTCACGATAAAAAAATATTTCTTCAATTTGATGATATATCAATCACACCAATTTTCTACGATGAAAATTTAGCTGAAGGTAAAATTAGTGCTGTTCAATATGTAAAATTTACTTTTACCAAAGAACAAACTAATAAATTCATTGAAAACAAATCTCCAGCAAAGATTTTAGTCAATCACGAGAACTACAAAGCCGAAACAATAATTCCCGAAAATGTTAGAGCAAGTTTAATTGAGGATTTAAAAGGATTATGAAAATTTATGTAACCAGAAAAACTCATTTCGCCGCAGCACATAGACTTTACAATCCAAATTTTAGCGACGAAAAGAATAATGAAATTTATGGTCTCTGTAACAATCCAAACTACCATGGTCACAATTACATTTTAGAAGTAACCGTATGCGGTGAACCTGACCCTGAAACTGGTTATTTAATTGACTTAAAAAAATTAAAAGAAATTGTGGAAGAAAAAATCATAAAATATGTTGATCACAAAAATCTAAATCTCGAAGTTGATTTTTTGAAAGGTATAATTCCAACTGCTGAAAATTTAGCTTTTGCTTTTTGGAAACGGTTGGAAAATGAAATTCCAAGTGGAAAATTATATTCAATAAAAATCTATGAAAGTGAAAGAAACATTGTAGAATATAGAGGTGAATAATGAATAAAGAAAAAATTCAAACTCTTGTAAGAGAACTTCTGGTTGAAATCGGAGAGAATCCAGATCGTGAAGGATTAATTAGAACTCCAGAGCGAGTTGCCAAAGCATACGAATTCCTCACTCGTGGCTATCAACAAGATGTTGATGAAATTATGAACAAAGCAATATTTACAGAAAAATATGATGAAATGGTGATTGTGAAAGACATTGATTTCTATTCGATGTGTGAACATCACATGTTACCATTTTTTGGAAAAGCTCATGTTGCTTATATACCAAACGGAAAAATCATCGGACTAAGTAAAATTCCAAGACTCGTAGATATTTTTGCAAGACGATTACAAGTTCAAGAAAGATTAACCCAACAAATTGCTGATACATTAAATGAATATCTTAAACCAGACGGTGTGGGCGTTGTGATTGAAGCAATGCACATGTGCATGATGATGCGTGGAGTTGAAAAACAAAACAGTATTGCAACAACAAGTGCGATGCACGGCTCGTTCAAAGAAGATGAAAGAACAAGAGCTGAATTTTTAACACTAATTAAATCAGGATTAAAGTAGTGAAGGAAGAAAAAAAAGTCGTTTGGGTCACTGGTGGCTCAAGCGGAATCGGAAAAGCAATAGCTTACAACTTAGCTAAAATAAATTGTAAAGTTTACATTTCCGGTAGAAGAAATTCCGAGCTCGAGAGAACGATTAAAGAATTTTCAAAAGAAAAGTTAAAATTAAAAGCTATTCCATGTAATGTTGCATCAGAAGTAAATGTGAGTCAAGTTGTTAAATCAATTATTAGAGAAGAAGGAAAAATTGATTGCCTTATTAACAATGCTGGAGTAACTGTTTTCAAAAATGTAATTGAAACTTCAAATCGTGAAGCTAAAGAGATAATTGATATAAACCTATTAGGTACAATTTACTGTACAAAAAATGTTTTGCCTTATATGATGGAAAAGAAAAGTGGAATTATTATTAACATTAGTTCATTTGCTTCAAGAAAAATTTATCCTAAAAGTGCTGTTTACTCTGCATCAAAGGCAGGTTTGAATACTTTTGCTAATTGTCTAAGAGAAGAAGTTAGAGAGTTTGGAATCAAAGTGATAAATATTTTGCCAGGACCAACTGAAACTCCTATGTGGGACAAAGAGATCAGAAAAATCTATTCAGATAAAATGATGAAACCCGACGATTTAGCTCACTTAGTTGTCTCTGTCTTCCTTCAACCAGATAATTTAGTAAGTGAAGAAATTGTTGTAAGACCAATTTGTGGAGATTTAAATGTCTGAACTCAAAGGCAAAAATGTCTTTATTTCTGGAGTGAGCAAAGGCATTGGTAAAGCCATTGCTATAAAACTCGCAAAAGAAGGTTGCAACATTTTCGGGCTTTCAAGAACAAAAGTCGATCTTGAAAAACTTCAAGATGAACTTAAACCATTCAATATTTATAATAAATTTTTTGCGGTTGATGTAGGAGACTACTACAATTTGAAATCAACTCTCGAACCTTTTTTGAAGGAAACTAAAATAGATATACTCGTTAACAACGCTGGAATAGGAATGTTCAAAAACCTCATTGAATATTCTTATGAAGAATTTGACCGAGTCATTAAAACAAATCTTTATGGTGTCTTCAATTTAACACACTTAATTTTACCTTCAATGATAGAACAAGAATTCGGTGATATTATTTTCATTTCTTCACTTGCTGGTAAGAATGTAAATGCGGGAGGAACAGCTTACTCTGCTACTAAATTTGCATTGACAGGTTTTGCTCATTCACTTATGCTTGAGGTTCGTCAGTATAATATTCGTGTTTGTTTAGTTCATCCAGGTTCAGTTGATACTGATTTAATTGGTAATTTCAATCCGAACATAAACAGAGAAAAAATATTAAAACCGGAAGATGTTGCAGAAGGTATCTTAACCTTCCTCAAATTACCACGAAGAGCAATGCTCTCAGAATTTGAAATAAGACCTACAAATCCAAAATAAATCATTTAACTAACTTATAACCACTGAACCAAACCAATTTATTTTAGCATCTTTTATTCAATTTAAAATAAAAGAGCCTCACAGAGGAGGAGTAACTGTGAGGCTTATGGGAATTTAGCAAGCAAGGAGGTTCTTATGAGGCAAACCTAATCCTTATCCCACCAAGGACCATGCATTCCACAAGGACATGGTCCACATCCAGGTTTTCTGATTGGAAAATCTTTTCTAAACTTTGGACCCATGAATTTCCCATCTTTGAAAAATTCGCTTCGAAGTTCACGAAACTTTTCTTTCTGTTTTTCGTCAAGCAGATTGTAAACATCAAACCAATGATTTAATCTTTGTTTTTGTATCCTTGCTCTCAACTCGCTCATTTTGTCAGTTAATACTTCAATCTTTTTTCTATCAGGATTTGATTTACGCCATTCGCTTCTTAAATCAATTGCTAATTTTTCTAATTCATTTTTTAAGTCGGACATTTTCTTTAGATGTTCATCTCGCAACTTTTCAATTTCCGCAATCTGCTTATCTGTTAAATCTAATTTATCCCTAAAGTAACCTCTTAGTGGTTGACCTATTAAGTTACCAAAGAAAACTATTGTTATTACTGCAATCGCTAATAATTTCGTTTTCATTTTTACACCTTTCGTTTTTTAATTCATGCATTTTGACATTATGAATTAAATATTGGTTTAAATTTGAGGAAGGTTGAAATGAAGTTTTAAGGAAAGATTTAGGAAGGAAAATTAATTAAAAGAGCGTTTATCCTTTCAATTACTCGAAAGAATAAACGCTCGAAAAAATTACTTATTCTTTCTCATAGATATCTCTAATTAAATGAGCGTATCGCTCTTCGATTACTTTTCGTCTAATCTTAAGTGTTGGTGTTAACTCACCACCTTCAATTGTGAATGGCTTATCAAGAATAACAAATTTTCGTATTCGTTCGTAGCTTGCCAAATTCTTTTGTAATGTCTGAATATCTTTTTCTATTAACTTGTAGATTTCAGGGTGATGAGCAAGATCTTCAACTCTTTCATAAGGAATTTTATGGGCATCTGCATATTCTCGAATTGCTTCAAAATCAGGAGTGATTAATGCCGAAAGAAATGTTTTGTTATCACCGATTAATACAAATTGATCAATGAATTTACTTCTTGTGAATAAGCTTTCAAGTTGTTGTGGCGCAATATATTTTCCACCAGAAGTTTTGAAAAGATGTTTCTTCCTATCGGTAATCTTTAAAAATCCTTGCTTATCAAATTCACCGATATCACCGGTATGTAGCCAACCATCTTTATCAATGGTTTCTTCAGTAGCTTTTTTATTCTTGTAATAACCTTTCATAATGTTTGGTCCACGAGCTAAAATTTCTCCATCTTCCGCAATTTTCACTTCCACTCCTGGTATTGGTTTTCCTACAGTACCAAATTTATAATCATCCAAACGGTTACAAGTTATAACCGGACTTGATTCAGTTAAACCATATCCTTCAAGAATTAATATTCCCATTGCTTCGAAAAATTCACCTATTTCTTGTGGAAGTGCAGCACCACCACTCACAAAAAATCTTAATCTTCCTCCAGTAGCTGCTCTAATTTTATGGAAAACTAATTTCTCAGCTAATTTGTACTTTGCTGCCAAAATTGGTGAAAGCTTTTTTTCTTTTTTTGCTTCATGATATTTTCGACCGACTTCGAGTGCCCAATAGAAAATCTTTTGTTTAGCTGGTGGAGAAGTATCTACATTTTTCATAACTCGAGAATGGATTCTTTCAAACAATCTTGGCACTGAGGTCATAATGGTTGGTTTAACTTCTTGTAAATCCTTTGCAACTGTATCAATTGATTGAGCATAAGCAATTAGACATCCTGCCGAAAATGCCGTGTAATAACCAGCCATTCTTTCAAATGAGTGAGAGAGTGGTAAGAACGATAGAAAAATATCATTATGATCTGCTGGGATAACCTGCAATGCTGCTTTCACATTGCTAACAAAATTATTATGTGTTAGCATTACTCCCTTTGGTTCACCTGTTGTCCCCGAAGTGTAAATCAATGTAGCTAAATCATCAGGTTGAACTTTTTGCATTTCTTCGTCTAAAACTTTTTCATACTTATCAGCCGATTTCTTCCCAAGTTCAACTATTTCTTTAAATGTATATACACCTTCTTCTGCATCTTTCTCATTCATTATGATAATGTGCTTAAGTGATTTAACATTATCTTTTATCTTTTGAACTTTAGTCAGCTGAAGTCTATTCGATACAATTACAGCTTTGCATTCCGAGTCGTTCATTATATATTCAATTGTATTGGAAGTAGAAGATGGATACATTGGAACATCAATTGCACCAATTGAAAGAATTGCTAAATCCGAAAAAACCCATTCTGGTCGATTTTCTGAGATGATACCAATCATATCACCTCTTTTAAGACCGAGTGCTAATAAACCCATAGCAAAATTTCGAACAATTTCCCTCAGCTCTTTGTAAGTGATCCCCACCCACTTATCCTGCACTTTATGCATTAAGGCAGGACGCTCAAGGTTTATAAAATGCTTTGTAATTCGATCGTACATCTGTACGAGATTGGTGAAATCAGTAACAATTGGCATTTTGCTCTCCTCTTTTATTATTTGGCAAAATAGTTTGATAAAAGTTAATTATCAAGAAGTAAAAAATCCCAGATTCAACCATTTCTTATTTATCAATTAGCAAGGTTTCCAAAATTTTTGTGGATAATTCAATCTCCACATTTTTTATCTTTGTAAAAATCGGAGAAAATATGAAAAGGATAAATTCAGTAATCTCAAATATCTTTAACAAATCATTAGATGTTATAGAGTATATAGGGAATAAACTTCCCCATCCAGCCACATTATTTGCTTTGCTTGCATTAATCGTTGCAATTTTTTCAATGATTGGAGCAATCCTTGATTGGACAGCTATTCATCCTGCAAACAACTCTGAAATTAAAGTAAAAAACTTATTGAATGCTGATGGGTTGAGGTGGATTTATACAAATGTCACACACAACTTCGTTAACTTTCCACCTCTTGGTTATGTTCTCGCTGTTATGATTGGAATTGGTGTTGCCGAAGGTTCTGGTCTTTTCACCGCTTTGATTAGAGCGTTAGTATTAAGCGCACCAAAAAGTATGATTACATTTGCTTTGGTTTTTACAGGAATTCTATCTCACATTGCATCTGAAGCTGGTTATGTAATATTAATACCTCTTGGTGCAATGTTATTCCATGCACTCGGTAGACATCCCATGGCAGGACTTGCAGCTGCTTTTTGTGGTGTAAGTGGAGGTTTTGGAGCTAATTTTTTGATTGGTTCTGTTGATCCTATTCTTGCAGGTCTAACACAATCAGCAGCTCAATCATTGACCCAAATATTAAAATTAATGCAGCTGTTAATTTTTATTTCATGTTCGTATCAGCTATACTTATCACTTTTCTTGGTACATTCATTACTGAAAGGATTGTTGAACCTCGACTTAAAACTTATACTGGTAACGCTGAGAGAGTTAATGTTGAAACTATCTCACCAGAAGAAAAGAAAGGATTGCGATGGGCAGGTCTTAGTGCATTAATTTTACTTCTCGTTTTAATATCAACTATCATCCCCGAAAACGGTTTGTTAAGAAATCCAGAAACTAAGGAAATTCTTCACTCTCCTTTCTTTGATGGAATAATCACAGGCATCCTTTTATTCTTTTTCATTCCTGGAATGGTTTATGGTATTGTAGTTAAGTCTATTCGTAACGATAAAGATTTAATGAAGCACATTATAAAATCAATGGGAACGATGGCTACATATATCGTACTGGTCTTCTTCGCTGCACAGTTTGTTTATTTCTTTAGATATAGTAACCTCGGTTTAATCATTGCAATCAAAGGTGCGGAATTTTTGAAGAGCATTCAGTTAACTGGTGTAAGCTTGATAGTCGCTTTTGTTTTACTTTCTGCTTTCATTAATCTATTCATGGGAAGTGCTTCAGCAAAATGGGCAATAATGGCTCCTGTATTTGTACCAATGTTTATGTTGCTTGGATATCATCCTGCATTAACTCAAGCTGCTTTTCGAATTGGAGATTCAGTTACTAATCTGATTACACCAATGATGAGTTATTTTGCTTTGATTGTAGCATTCGCACAAAAGTATGACGAGAAATACGGTATTGGCACAATTATTTCTACAATGATACCTTATACAATTTTATTTACAATTTTCTGGACTTTGCTTTTAATCATTTGGATGTTAATCGGATTGCCGGTTGGACCTGATGGACCTCTTTATCTCAAATAATCATAAAAGTCAAGTTTTATTTTTGAAATTCTATAGTTATGTTTGAAACAAATTTCCCGAAACTCTTCTATCTCGTTTTGAACATTGAAAATTATCCTATGTTTTTATATTTAGCAGTCAATATCTTTCCATCACAAATGGAAAAGTCGTAACTAAAAAACAAAAACGGAGAGCTCAACATGAAACATTCAAATACAAATGAATCGAAGCATTCGACCAACCTTGAAGGTAATGGACTTTTTAAGCAAGGAGGATTAAAGTTTAAATATCTTTTCTCGAAAAAAGGAATTCATCCTTTCGATGAAATAGAATGGGAGCTTAGAGAAGCAAAAATTTCAAACGAAAAAGGGCAAGTTGTATTTCATCAAAAGGATGTAGAGGTACCTAAGAGTTGGTCAATGACTGCAACTAATGTAGTTGTTTCAAAATACTTTCATGGGCAACTGAATAGCCCTGAAAGGGAAAAAAGTGTTAAGCAGTTAGTCAATCGCGTTTCTAAAACAATAACTAATTGGGGTATAAAAGACGGTTATTTCGAAAGCGAGGAAGATGCAAAAGCTTTTTACAACGAATTAACTTATCTATTAGTCAATCAGTACGGAAGTTTTAATAGTCCGGTTTGGTTTAATGTAGGAATAGAAGAAAAACCTCAGTGTTCAGCTTGTTTTATTAATTCCGTTGAAGATACAATGGAATCGATTTTAGAGTTAGCAAAAACTGAAGGGATGCTTTTCAAATATGGTAGTGGAACTGGTTCAAACTTGAGTGTTCTTAGGTCATCAAAAGAACCATTAAGTGGCGGTGGTATGGCATCTGGACCAGTTTCTTTCATGAAAGGTTTTGATGCATTTGCGGGAGTTATAAAAAGTGGTGGAAAGACCAGACGTGCTGCCAAAATGGTCATTTTAAATGTTGACCATCCTGATATTATTGATTTTATTAACTGCAAAGCAGAAGAAGAAAAGAAAGCCCATGCATTAATTCAAATGGGATACGATCCAGGATTTAATGTGCCTGGTGGTGCTTATGATAGCATCGCATATCAAAATGCAAATCACTCAGTTCGTGTATCTGATGAATTCATGAAAGCAGTTATTGAAGATAAAGAGTGGCAAACGAAAGCAGTTAAAACTGGAAAAGTTTTAGATACTTATCGAGCAAGAGATATAATGGACCAAATTGCTCAAGCAGCATGGATTTGTGGTGATCCGGGAATGCAATTCGATACAACAATCAACGATTGGCATACATGCCCAAATTCTGGTAGAATTAATGCTAGCAATCCTTGTAGTGAATACATGTTCCTCGATGATTCGGCATGCAATTTAGCTTCTCTAAACTTGATGAAATTCAGAAAAGATGATGGAACTTTCGATATCGAAAAATTCAAATATGCAGTAGATATCTTTATCACAGCTCAAGAAATTATTGTAGACAATTCCTCTTATCCAACAAAAGCAATTGAAAAAAACAGTCATGAGTTTCGCCCACTTGGTTTAGGTTATGCAAATCTTGGTGCTTTGTTAATGTCAAATGGATTTGCTTATGATAGTGACGAAGGTAGAGCTTATGCAGCAGCCATAACTTCAATTATGACTGGTGAAGCGTATCGTCAATCTGCAATTATAGCAAGCAAAATTGGACCATTCAAAGGTTTTGCTAAAAATAGAGAACCTTTCTTAAGAGTTATAAACAAACATCTTTCCGCAGCAAGAAAAATTGATGGTACTTTAATTCCCATCGATATGTATGATGAAGCAGTTGCAGTTTGGGAAGAAGCACTTAAACTTGGTGAACAATACGGTTATAGAAATTCGCAAGTAACCGTGCTTGCACCGACCGGAACAATTGGTTTCATGATGGATTGCGATACAACTGGAGTTGAACCTGACATTGCACTTGTAAAATATAAAAAGTTAGTTGGTGGTGGAGTATTCAAAATTGTCAATAATACTGTTCCTCTTGCTCTTGAGAAACTTGGATATGACAGCGAACAAATTGAACAAATTGTAGCGTACATCAATGCAAATGATACAATTGAAGGAGCGCCATATCTTTTGGAAAAACATCTTCCAATTTTTGATTGCGCTTTCAAACCTGCAAATGGTAAACGTTCAATTCACTATATGGGTCACATCAAAATGATGGCTGCAGTTCAGCCATTCCTTTCAGGTGCAATCTCAAAAACTGTTAATATGCCAAATGAAGTTACTCCAGAAGAAATCAAAAACGCATATATCGAAGCATGGAAACTTGGATTAAAAGCAATAGCAGTTTACCGTGATGGTTGTAAATTAACCCAACCTCTCAGTACTTCACTTAAAACGGACAAAAAAACTAAAATCGAAGAAAAAACAACTGTTGTAGAACAACGACCTAAACGAAGAAGATTACCAGACGAGCGTCAATCAATCACACATAAATTTAGTATTGGTGGTCATGAAGGTTACATTACAGTAGGAATGTACGAAGACGGAACACCAGGTGAAATTTTCATTGTTATGTCAAAAGAAGGGAGCACAATCTCTGGCGTTATGGATGCATTTGCAACTGCTGTTTCTCTTGCATTACAGTATGGTGTACCACTTAAAGTTTTAGTAGACAAATTTACGCACACACGATTTGAACCATCTGGCTTTACAAATAACAAGCAAATTCCAATTGCAAAATCTGTAATGGATTATATTTTCAGATGGCTTGCTCTTAAATTCCTACCTGAAGAATCAACTTCTTATAGTTCTATTGTTGAAACACCAACTGATTTGAAGGTAGATGAGCCAAAGATTGAAAGAACTGAAAAAGAAAAACAAATAGAACAAACCGAAAAACTTGTTTTCGTAAGTCAAGCCGACGCACCACCTTGTCCAGAATGTGGTTCAATTATGGTTAGAAGTGGAAGTTGTTACAAATGTTTTGAGTGTGGTGCAACAAGTGGTTGTTCTTAATTAATAAAATTTCTTTCCGAAAACGACTGGTGCTTCAATTAAATTTGGGGCGCCAGTTTTTTGTTTTTTTAACTCATCTATCAAAATTTATTACTTAAATATCAAACACTAAAAAAATTAGATGTGAACCTTAAATTAATTTAATATCATTTGAGATAGGGAAGGAAAAAATATTTTTAGCAGAAGGTAAATAACTTAATCGGCATTAGTTAAAGAATAAACCTCATCCAATCTCCTAGCACCAACAAATCTTCTGTCATAGTAACCTGATGCCATGGAGCTTACAATCACACCATATTTTGTTGAAGCATGAACAAAATAATTATCCCAAAGATAAATCCCTACATGTCCAGGATTTTGTCTTCTACGGGTATTGAAAAAAACTAAGTCACCAAATTGCAAATCTTTTCTTGAAACCGGATAACCCAACTTTACCTGTTCGAGCGTAGAGCGTGGTAATTCAATATTCAGAGATTCCTGAAAGATTAACCTGGTGAAAGCACTGCAATCAATACCTTTCCTTGAAGTTCCACCAAACTTGTATGGTGTTCCTAAATATGAAATAATAGTCATCAAAAATTTTTCATAATTAGTAGGGATACTATTGTTTGTGTCTATATTTCCGTACCGTGCAAAAAAATCGGTGATGTTTTCAATTGGTTTAACTTCTTCTTCTGAAGAAATGATTTCTCTAAGTTCTTCTTCTGTAAATTCAAGGTCAGTTGCAAAACGAAGAGTTGTGTCAGATTGAGTGTTAATTGCTCGAGATATTCGTAGAGAATCAACAAAAAATGGCTTGCCATTACCGTTCCCATTAGTTGAAGTAGCAAATCTTACTGGTCCATAGCAAGAAATGAAAACTATAGATAAGAAAAGTAGAATTATGTACCTCAAACTCTCTCCTTATTCATTTAAAATAAAAATAAGGCGTTCCAGATGAATTTTAAAAACCCATCTGGAACGAAATTTTGATCAAAATTAATTTTATCCTAAATAAGCTTTCAAAGCTTTACTTCTCGAAGCGTGTCTTAATCTTCGGATAGCTTTCTCTTTTATTTGTCTAACTCTTTCTCTGGTAAGATTGAATTTCTCACCAATCTCTTCAAGTGTGAGCGAGTGTTCGGAATTTAAACCAAAGTAAAGTCTAATGACTTCTGCTTCTCTTTCAGTTAATGTAGATAGAGCTCTTTCAATTTCTTGCTTTAATGATTCTTTCATTAAGCCGTGGTCAGGAGCTGGTTGTTGATCATTACTAATAACATCAAGCAATCGATTTTCTTCACCTGGTGCAAAAGGTGCATCAACTGAAACATGACGACCAGAAATTTTCAGAGTGTCTGCAATTTCATTAATTGGAATATTTAATTCTTCTGACAATTCTTCAGCGCTTGGTTCTCTTTCAAATTCTTGTTCGAGGTTGCTGAATGCTTTACCAATTTTATTTAAAGCTCCAACTCTATTCAATGGAAGTCGAACAATTCTTGATTGCTCGGCAAGAGCTTGCAAAATGGATTGACGAATCCACCAAACTGCGTAAGAGATAAACTTAAAACCACGCGTCTCATCAAATCTCTTCGCAGCTTTAATTAAACCTAAATTACCTTCATTGATTAAATCACCAAGAGATAATCCTTGGTTTTGATATTGTTTAGCAACGCTAACTACGAAACGTAAGTTAGCCTTGACCAGTTTTTCAAGAGCTTTTTGGTCTCCTTTTTTAATTCTTTGAGCTAACTCAATTTCCTCTTCAGAGGTTATCAAATCTACCTTACCAATTTCCTGCAAATATTTATCTAACGATTGGCTTTCACGATTTGTGTATTGTTTAGTGATTCTCACCATATTTATCCCTTTTAATTTGTTTCTACATCTATTCTATCAATGATGCCCACAATTGAGGCATCAACAGGAGCCATATCAACAGGGAGTGGAATAACAGCTTCGGACGCAGTTATATACATAACAATTTCGCCCGGACCTGCGCCCACAGTATCAATTGCAACTATTGGCTCACCAACTTTTTCTAAGTTTGAATTTAATGGTTGAATAAATTGCATCTTTAACGATTGCAGGGCTGGATACTTCTTTGTCGCCCAAATTGTTCCAATTACTTTTGCAAAAAACATCAGTTCTTTGCTGTCTCCAATTTTTCTTCTTTGATAACTATGTCTAACTTATCAACAATTGCCATGATTACTGCATCTATTGGTTTATTCTTGGTGAATGTGGTTTGTCTTGCTGATGAACCAGTTGCAACTAAAACCACTTCACCTACACCTGCTCCAACACTATCAACTGCTATTACAAAATTTTTTGTATCAGAATAATCAAGATTAATCTGACGAACAATTAAAAATTTAGCACCAACAAGATTTTCGTCTTTTCTTGTTGCCCATACTGTGCCAATTACTCTTCCTAAAATCAAAGCTCTCCCCTCATTTGTTTACTTTAAAAAGTTTTACATTATTATAATTTAAATATTTTTCGTCATTAAAAGTAGCCAAAACCAGTTTATTCTGAATTGCCATCATAACAATAATTGCATCACGCAAGTTCCAATTTCGCTTTTGACTTTTATTGGTATTTATTATATCTGCAACTTTTTCAGCATATCTGCTATGAATACCTAAAACCTTAAAACTATACAGCATCATATCAGCATAGATTTTATTCTCTATACCAGCAAACTCATAAACCTCAATTGCATTTATAACTGTTGTGAAACAATCATATTTTTTCATCAACTTTACGAGTATGGATTCCTTTTCGCTCGTAGTTAGATGATCAATAAGGATATCGGTATCAATTAATAACTGCTTCATTTTTTGATTTTACCTGTGGATTTTAATAGTCCAAGTGCAACTTCAGTTGGAATTTTTTGTGTATTTGCAACTTGCTCAACTGTTTTTTTTGAAATGTTTTCTCTCTTACAAATTTCATCCAAGTCTAAAATTATCTTCACTTTGAAAGTATTATAACCAGTTGATTTAAGAAATTCTAAATCTTCATCATCTAATAAGAGTGAATTACCTACTAACTTAACTTTGAATTCTTTTTCTTGATTCATATTAATTCTTTATAAAAACTTTTTCCACTTAAATTATTTTCTAAACTGTAAAATTCACAAATGGTCTTCGCTAAATCTGCAAAAGTTTCTCTAAGTCCTAAGTCAACACTTCTTTTGATATTTTTTCCATATACAAGCAGTGGGACTAATTCTCTTGTATGGTCGGTTCCAGGAAAAGTTGGGTCATTACCATGGTCAGCAGTGATAAAGAGGATATCATCATCTTTCATGGCATTAATTATTTCTGGAAGATAGTTATCAAATTCGAGTAAAGCTTTGTAAAATCCATTCACATCATTTCTATGACCATAGAGCATATCAAAATCAACAAGATTTGTCATAATGTATGAAGTGTCTTCTGATTTAATTTTCTCGATCGTTTGAAGGATTCCATCAAGATTATCTTTTGTTTTGATTTGTTCATCAATATTACGATATGCATAAAGGTCGTTAATCTTGCCAATTCCAATTGTTTTGATATTGTTTTCTTTCAGCACATCGAAAATAATTTTTCCATTAGGTTCAAGAGCAAAATCTTTTCTTCGATGAGTTCTAACAAAATTTCCATTTGAACCTATGAATGGGCGTGCAATTATTCTACCAACAGCGTGTTCACCGACCATTACTCGCTCACGAGTAATTTTACAAATTTCATATAATCTTTCGATCGGGATAATTTCTTCATGAGCTGCAATTTGAAAGACTGAATCTGCGCTAGTATATACAATTGGGTAACCTGTTTTTATATGTTCTTCTCCAAGTTCTTTAATTATTTCAGTACCTGATGCTGCTTTATTGCCTAAAATTCCTTTTAAGTTATTTTCAGATAAAAATTTTTGAATTATATCTTCAGGGAAACCATTCGGATATACAGGAAATTGTTTTTCTGAAATCAAACCACCCAATTCCCAGTGACCTGTTGTACTGTCTTTTCCTTTAGAAACTTCTTTCATCTTACCAAAAGAACCAATCACTTCTGTACTATTTGAGTTCAATTTGACAAGTCTCCCAAGTCCAAGTTTTTCAAGATTCGGAAGATTGATTCCACCCAAACTTTTAGCAATGTTACCAAGAGTATTGGAGCCTTCGTCATTATAAACTTTTGCATCAGGTGCATTTCCTATTCCGACACCGTCTAAAACAATTACAATTGCTTTACCCATTGATACTCTCTTATTTTAATGTTCTAATTTTTCCACCACCATCATTTATAGCTTTGCTTAAAGCTGTTTCAGCTGAATTGAAAAGCGTATCAGCATTAATTAATTTAATTCCACCAGCGTATCCGATGCTAACACTAATACTAAACTCATCTTCATTATATTTAACAGGAGAACCAGAAATTTTCTGCAAGATTTTTTGACACCAAACATTATCAGCAGTACTGTCTCTATTCATAAATAAAACACCAAACTTAAGATTTTCTAATCTTCCAACCATCATCAATTCTTCTGCTTCTTTCGTCAAATGAGTTGAAACATGCTTTGCAATTACAGGAATTATTTTTGAAGAATACTTTTTAACTAACTTATCAATTTTATCAACCGAAATTAGAGCAAGGCCTATATGCATGTTTGTTGTTTTGAATTTATTTAGCTCTTCCTGTACTCTCTTCTCAAAAGTTACTTTATTCATTAACTTAGTTTCTAAATCAATGCTCAAAAAATTCTCAAGTAATAAATTATTAAAAATAAAATCCAATTGATTAGCAAAATAATTCGAAATTTTTTCTATCAATCTAACATCTTCATCAGAATATATTTTCTTTTTCAAACTTTCAAGAACCAAAGCCCCATGAATTTTTCCATTCGATGAAATTGGAACAATAATAATTGAACCTTTTATGTTCGATTGAACATTCTTCCTAAATAGAAAATACTTACTACTACTCGAATCATCAATACGTATGCTTTTATTTTTCTCAAAAGAGTAACCAACCAAAGTTTCTGGACTAATATCAACTGGTAAGTTTTCGCCCATGTAATCAATTGATGTACGATTCACTAATTTTTTAAGAATGTAGGTACGTGCATTAATATCATACAAAACAACTCCAAAAACATCCCATTCTAAAAACTTGTCGAGAACTACCATAATGTTTTGAATTAATTTCTTTTCATTTAACTCTGTAGATGAATTACCTATTAATTCTAAAATTGCATCGAGTTTCAAATTTGCCAATTCAATATTAAACTTTTCGTCATAAATGCTTAGAATAAGTGTAATCATTCTGACGAACTTACCTAATGTAAAAATTGTCTCAGGTCCAAAAGCATCTTCACTTTTGCTATCAATTGCTAAAACTCCAATTACTTTTTCATTCAAAAAAACTGGTACAGCTGCAATTGATTTTATTCCAATTGGTTGAGAATAGTATTTAATCAAATCACTTTCAACATTACTATTAATATTACAAGTATAATTTGGATTGCCTGATTTTATTACTCTACTAATGATATCATCACAAATTGTGTATTTAATTTTTTGCAAATGATTTGCTTCAGACGAAAAGTTATGAAAGATGATTTGGTTCTTATCTCTTCTGTACCAGAAAAAAATTGCAGAGTGAGCTAAAAAAACATGTTTAATAACATCAAGAACTTTTTCAAGAATGAAGTTGAATTGTACTTCAACACTTGCACTACCAGGAATTGGTTCTAATGCAATTTTACGATACTCTTCATTCAAATCTTGTGGAATAAATTGAACAATTTTTTTATTAACTAAACTTTCTTGTAAATCATAATCTGTTAAAATTTTATCAGTAGGATCTTCGATAATTTTTTCTTCTTCAGAATTTTTATCTTCATTAGTCTCTTCTGGTTCAACTTTATTTAACTTTTGCTCTCGATCTGCCCCATTTCTTAAAAAAATTATCAAACTAATGATTATTAATAAAACCCCTGTGAGAATAATTTTCACAATCAACAAATCAATGAGGAAAATGCTCACTACTAAAGCTGAGATAAGTAAAAATATTGCTATCCTTTTCAAATTAAAGCGGTTCAATCTTTTTTCTCTCTACTTTCAATGATTCTATTGATGATAAACGATTGAACTTCTCTTTTTCCTTCGCCTGTCTTTGCTGAAAAAAAGAAATAATCAAAACCGAAAGATTTAACCAACTTGTCTGCTTGATTTTTCAATTTCGATTTTTCTGATTGATTTAATTTATCAACTTTTGTAAACAAAATGCAATAATCTAAACCAAGATTAGTTACATAATCCCTTGCGATTGTATCTAATTGAGTAAAAGGTACTCTTGAATCCATTAGATGAAAAACTAAAATGATTTTTTTGCTTAATCTAAAGTAGTCTTGGATTAACTGAGAAAATCTGAAGCTATCCTCTTTACTTGTAGAAGCATAGCCAAAACCTGGTAAATCAACTAAATAAAATTTTTCATCAACAACAAAAAAATTAATTGACCGTGTCTTACCCGGTTTTTGACTTACTTTTGCAAAATTTTTTTTATTTAAAAGTTTATTAATCAAAGATGATTTGCCCACATTAGAACGACCCATAAAAACAATTTCTGGCAACATCTGCGTCTTTAATTGTTCGAGAGTATATACCGTTCTTTCTAATCTCACATTTTCAAAATCAATTTTCATCTTTGCTTATCTAAATTAGAGTTAATTTGATCAATCTAAAAATAAAAAAAGGAGTAGTTAGAAAATTCCAACTACTCCTGAATCTTTCAAAATAAAAATTTTATTTTTGTTCTTTATCTGTTTCTGACTTTTGTTCAGATTCATTTTGATCTGAACTTTCGCTATCTGAAGTTGTTTCTTTAACTTCTTGTTCTGATTTTACATCTTCCGAGTGTTCAGTTTCAGAGGCTTCAGATTTTTTCTCTTCAGCTTTAGCTTTCGTTTTTTCTTCGGTTACTTTTTCAGTCGAAACGGTTTCGGCTTTTTCTTTCTTCTTTGTAACTTTTACTTCACCTTCATTATAATCAACCAATTCTAAAATTGCTAAATCTGCGCCATCACCACGTCTTGCCCCAAGTTTAACTACTCGAGTATATCCACCTGGTCTTTGACCAACTTTTACAACAATTTCGTTAAATAATTCTTTTAATACTTCCCGATCTTTAATAAATCTTGCAACATATCTTCTTGCTGGTATATCACCTTTTCTTGCCTTTGTTATTAATCGCTCAACAAAGATTCTTGCTTCCTTTGCTTTTGCAACAGTTGTTTTAATCTTTTTATGTCTAAACAAAGCAGTTGCAAGATTTACAAGCAAGGCTTTCTTGTGACTTGATGTTCTTTTTAATTTTCTACCTTTAACTGCGTGTCTCATTTTTCAATTCCCGGTTATTACTACTCGTTTTCTAAATATTTGTCTACATCCATACCAAATTGGAGACCTAATTCCTGGATTTTCTCTTTTATTTCATCCAGAGATTTTCGTCCGAAATTTCTAAATCTAAGAAGCTCACTTTCTTCTCTTCGGACAAGGTCAGCAACAGTTGTAATGTTTGCACCTCTAAGTGAGTTAGTTGCTCGAACTGAAAGTTCAAGTTCTTCAATCGATCTTTTAAGTATTTTTCGAATTCTTTCTTTTTCAGGATCTTTTTGTTTTTCAGCAGCTGATTTATCTTCAATTTTAAATGTAGTGAAGAATTCAAAATGTTCTCTTAAGATATTAGCTGCTGTTTTCAAACTCTCTTCAGGTGTGATTGACCCATCTGTTGTAACTTCAAGAGTCAATCTTTCGAGATTATCTCGATTTTCCCAACGAATAGTTTCAACAATGTAATTAACATTTTTAATTGGAGTATAGATAGCATCAATAGGAATAACGCCAATTGAAAATTCAGGGCTTTTATTCTCTTCTGCTGGAACATAACCAATTCCAAAACCAACCCACAGTTCCATGCTAAAGTTCGCAGATTTACCTAATGTTGCAATATGAGTTTCGGGATTAAGTACCTGAATATCTGGCGATTGTTTTTGAATTTCAGCAGCAGTGAATTCTCCTGGACCTTTTAACTTCAAAGATATTTTATTTACTCGGTCATTTAATAATTTTATTCTTACTTGTTTTAAATTCAAAATAATTTCTGTAACATCTTCGCGGACTCCTTCAATAGTGCTGTACTCGTGTAAAACATTATCAATCTTAATTGCTTTAAACGCATATCCTGGAATTGATGAAATTAAAACACGGCGAAGTGCATTTCCTACAGTTGTGCCGTAACCTCTCTCAAGTGGTTGAATCACAAACTTCCCGTAACTTGATGAATAGGAGTCTTGATCCAATGTAATCTTTTGTGGTAATTGCAATAATGATAAACTCATCTCTCAACCTTTCCTAAGGTTATTGATTATTTAGAATACAATTCTACAATTAACTGTTCATTCGCATTTAATGGAATATCGGCTCTTTCAGGAATGTGTAAAAATGTTCCTGAGAGAGTTGCCTTATCAATTTGTAACCAAGGATAAGTACCTTCTTTAACTCTTTTCAAAGAGTTATGAATGATATCAAGAGTTTTGCTTTTCTCTTTAATTGAAACAACTTGACCTGGTTTTAATAAGTATGATGGAATGTCAACAATCTTACCATCAACCAAGATGTGTCTATGACGAACTAATTGCCGAGCAGCTTTTCTTGATGGTGCAAAACCAAGTCGATAAACAACATTATCAAGTCTTCTTTCAAGAAGCTTAATCAAATTTTCACCTGTTCGACCTTTTTGCTTCAGTGCTTTTTCAAAATAGTTTTTGAATTGCCTTTCGAGAAGACCATAAATTCTTTTGACTTTCTGTTTTTCTCTTAACTGAATTCCATATTCGCTAATTTTAGTTCGTCGGGATGTGCCGTGTTGTCCCGGTGGATAATTTTTCTTCTCGAGAGGACATTTTTCAGTATAGCACTTAGTTCCTTTTAAGAACAACTTTTGTCTTTCTCTTCTGCATAATTTACAAACAGCGTCGTGATAAACTGCCATTTACTTTTTCTCCAATAATTAAACTCTTCTTCTTTTTGGTGGTCTACAACCGTTATGTGGGATTGGTGTAATATCCTTGATTGATTCAATTTGAAGTCCCACATTAGCAAGTGCACGAATTGCAGCTTCTCTACCAGCGCCTGGTCCTTTAATTAAAACATCAACTTTTCTTACACCAGCATCATAAGCTTCTTTTGCTGCGGCTTCAGCTGTTACTTGTGCAGCAAAAGGCGTATTCTTTCTCGAACCTCTAAAACCATTTCTACCAGCTGATGACCAAGCTATTGTATTTCCATAAATATCTGTTATGGTTACAATAACATTATTGAAAGTTGCTTGAATATGAGCAACACCCTTAGGATCTATATGAATTTTCTTTTTTGATTTCTTATGTGTCTTTGCCAAGTTTCTATCTCCTGAATTACTTCTTAGCTACTGCTTTTTTCTTTCCAGCTACAGTTTTTCTCTTACCTTTTCTTGTACGAGCGTTTGTTCTTGTTCTTTGACCACGAACTGGCAGACCTTTTCTGTGTCTTAATCCACGATAGGTACCAATATCCATCAATCTCTTGATGTTCATCTGAACTTCACTTCTCAAAGCACCTTCGACTTTATAATCAGAAGTAATAACTGCTCTAATTGCTGCCACTTCGTCTGGTGTTAAATCAGCAACTTTTTTGTTGGGATCAACATTAGCAGCTTTCAAAATTTCCCATGTATTGGAACGACCAATGCCATAAATTAATGGCAATGCATAAGCTATTTTTTTATTCTTTGGTAAATCAATTCCTGCTATTCGTGCCAATTTTAGACTCCTTGTTTATCCTTGTCTTTGCTTATGTTTTGGATTTTTACAAATAACTCGAACTTGTCCTTTGCGTTTTATTATCTTACAATGTTCACATCTTTTTTTAACTGATGCTCTAACTTTCATAAAAACTCCAAATTACTTGTATCTGTAAATAATTCTTCCCTTTGTTAAATCGTATGGTGATATTTCTACTTGAACTTTATCACCAACCAATATTCTAATAAAATGCATTCTCATTTTACCAGAAACATGAGCTAAAATTTCATGACCGTTGTCTAATTTAACGCGAAACATTGCGTTTGGTAATGTTTCGGTTATTACACCATCCATCACAATTACATCTTTCTTAGCCATTATGCTGTCAAAATTTCTGGTTCGTTTTTAGTTATCAAAATTGTATGTTCAAAATGAGCTGATGGTTGTCCATCTTCAGTAACTATTGTCCAGCCATCTCTCAATGTTTTTACTCTATATGTTCCTGCATTTACCATTGGCTCAATCGCTAAGGTCATTCCTTCTTTCAATCTTGGACTCGGACCTGAAATGACATAATTTGGAATTGATGGGTCTTCGTGCAAATATTTTCCAACTCCATGACCAGTTAATTCTCTTACAATACTAAATCCATTACTTTCAACATAATTTTGAATAGCTCTTGAAATATCTGAGACACGATTTCCATTTCGAGCTTTATCAATACCTTTATAAAGAGACTCTTCAGTTACTTTAACCAATTTTTTCTTCAGTTCAGATATTTTTCCAACAGGAAAAGTTCTTGCAGCATCACCAAAGTAACCTTTGAATTGAACACCAACATCAATTGAAATTATTTGACCTTCTTTTAATTCTTCATCGTTTGGAATTCCATGAACAACAGCATCATCAATTGATGCACAAATTGACGCAGGAAAATTAAAACTTCCAGCTTGAGAATAACCTTTAAAAGCTGGAACAGCACCTCTGCTTCTAATATAATCTTCAGCTGCTTGATCTAACATTTTTGTTGTTATTCCTGGTTTAATCATCTCACCAATCATTTTCAAAACTTCAGAAACAATCTGACAACTTTTACGAATACCATCAATTTCCTGCGCATTTTTTATAAAAATCATTCAAGTTATCTACGACCTTTAATTCGACCTGACTTCAAAAATCCATCATAATGGCGCATCTTCAAATGAGTTTCAATTTGTTGAAGTGTATCAAGAGCAACTCCAACAACAATCAACAAACTTGTTCCACCAAAAAATTGTGCAAAACTATGTGAGACCCCAAATCTAGAAATAAATGCTGGTAAAATTGCAATGATGGCTAAGAATATTGAACCAGGTAATGTAATTCTTGTTAAAATATTATCAATGTACTCAGCTGTTTGATTACCTGGTCTAATACCTGGAATAAAGCCACCTTGTTTTTTCATTGTCTCAGCAACATCTTTCGGATTAAATGCAATAGCAGTATAGAAATAAGTGAAAAATACAATTAAAAGAGCGTAGAAAAATGAGTAAACAAACGAATCATATGTAAAATGACTTGCAATAGATGCCATCAATTCACTTTCTGGGAAAAATGTCAAAACCGTATTTGGAATAAACATAATTGATTGAGCAAAAATTATAGGCATTACACCAGCAGTATTTACTCTCAAAGGTATAAATTGGGTTACACCGCCAACAACTTTTCGTCCAACTACTCTCTTTGCATATTGAACTGGGATTCTTCTTTCAGCACGAGTCATCAAAACTACAGCTGCTATGATAAAGACCATGATGGTCAAGAAAATTAACTCGATAATTAAATTTGTTTGTCCAGCAGCAAGTAATCTATACTCATCTAATAATGCGTAAGGTAATCGATCAATAATACCAATGAAAATAATTAAAGAAATTCCGTTTCCAATTCCTCTTTCAGTGATTTGCTCACCTAACCACATTAAGAAAATTGTTCCGGATGTTAAGATAATAATAGTAGATAATGTGAAAAGGAATCCTTGAACTTCTTGAGGTACAATTGGAGCACCACCAGCGTTCATATGTTCCAAGCGCACACTTACACCCCATGCCTGTACTGAAGCAACTAATACAGTTCCATATCTTGTAATCTGATTAATTTTCTTTCTACCTTCTTCACCTTCTTTTTGAAGTTTCTGGAAATATGGAACTACAGCACTTAAAAGTTGAATAATAATAGACGAGCTTATATAAGGCATTATACCCAATGCAAAAATAGCTGCGTTCGAAAAAGCTCCACCAACAAATAAATCGTACAAACCAAACAAATTATCTTGCGTTGCAT
The DNA here is from genome assembly GCA_026415235.1 of Ignavibacteria bacterium. GTDB lineage: Bacteria > Bacteroidota > Ignavibacteria > Ch128b > Ch128b > Ch128b. The sequence continues at coordinate 27,894 of JAOAHM010000059.1, forward strand.
TTCTTGTAGCTTCAGCAAGAACATGAGCATCAACACCAGGAAGTGTTATGTGAGCTCCAATTCGAACAATGATTAATAATCCAAGAGTAAAAAGAACTCGTTCTCTTAGCTCTTGAATTTTGAAAATATTTCTAAAGCTCTCAGCAAATGTTGCCATTAGAATTTCACTATATTTATTGTTCCACCTGCAGATTCAATTTTTTGTCGGGCAGATTGGCTAATGGCGTGTGTAGAGATGTTTAGTTTTATATCAACATCCCCTTCGCCTAATATTTTTATTGGTTTGTTTTTACTGCCCACAACTTTCTTTTGATAAAGTAATTCAGGAGTAATTTGTTCTTCTGTTAAATTATTTTTCTTAACAAACTTAACTAACTTTTCTAAATTCAATGGTTGATATTCAACTTTAAACGGACTTTTAAAACCACGTTTTGGAATTCTTCTTGAGAGTGGCATCTGACCGCCTTCGAACCACGGTCTATATTTATCACCAGATCGTGACTTTTGACCATTCATTCCTCTTGTGGATGTTCCACCATGTCCGGAACCTGGTCCTCGACCAACTCTTTTTTCTTTTCTTACTGAACCTTTTGCTGGTTTAAGATTGCTTAAAATGTCCATAACTACTCTTCTACAATTTCTTCAACTTTAACTAAATGACTTACTTTACGAATCATCCCTCTAATTTGAGGTGTATCGTTATGAATAACAACATAATTTGGTCTACCAAGACCAAGTGCTTTAATTGTTCTCTTTTGTCTTTCGGGTCTATCAATAATAGATCTAATTTGAGTAATCTTTAATTTTTTCATGACTGACCAAATAATTCTTTTTTAGTAATTCCTCTTTTTAAGGCAACAGTATTTGCATCCAATAAAGTAGTTAATGCTTTAAGAGTTGCTTTTACTGTGTTGTGTGGATTTGAAGAACCTAAAGATTTTGTAAGAACATCAGTAATTCCCGCAGCTTCCAATACTGCTCTTACACCACCACCAGCAATCAATCCAGTACCTGGAGATGCTGGTTTCAAAAGAACTTTTGCTGCACCATACTTACCGATAATCTCATGTGGAATTGTACCTTTTACAACAGGAACACGAACTAAATTCTTTTTTGCATCTTCGGTTCCTTTTCGAATTGCATCTGTAACTTCATTAGCTTTACCAAGTCCAACTCCTACATGACCATTACGGTCACCAACGACAACAATAGCGTTGAAACTAAATCTTCGTCCACCTTTAACGACTTTAGCGACACGATTAATGTGGACAACCTTTTCTTTTAACTCTTCGATATTTTGTGGTTTAACTGTTTTCAATCTCATCACTCCATTATTTTGCTGCCGGGAGAGGATTCGAACCTCTACATACGGCTCCAAAGGCCGCTGTCCTACCCTTAGACGACCCGGCAAGTTTTGTTAAATTTTGAAGCCACCTTCTCGCAAACCTTCAGCTAATGCTTGAACTCTTCCGTGATATCGAAAACCATTTCTATCAAATATTCCAGTCACAATGCCTTTACTCAATGCAATTTCTGCTGCGACTTTTCCTACCAATCTACTGACTTCAGTTTTAGTAAGATGACCTTGAATTTTTTCTTTAACTTCCTTTGAAAGATTTGAAACTGAAAAAAGTGTTCTTTGATTTAAGTCATCAATAAATTGCACATAAATATTGTTCAAGCTTCTATAAACACATAACCTTGGTTTTTCTGGCGTTCCTCTTTGCAAAACTTTTTTTAGATGTTTCTTAACTCTAAATCTTGATTTTATTTTTGGTTTAATCATATTTACTTACCTGCAGTTTTACCAGCTTTACGAATTATTTGTTCACCTTCATATCTTATACCTTTACCTTTGTACGGTTCAGGTGGTCTGAAAGAACGAATTTTAGCTGCAACTTGACCTACAAGTTGCTTATCAATTCCACTTACAACTATGTTAGTTGGTGCTGGAACTTCTATTTTAACATCCTGTGGTGGAATGAAGAAAATTGGATGCGAATAACCTAATGCAAGTTGCAATCCTCTTCCTTTCCATTCTGCTCTGTAACCTACACCAACTATTTCCAATTTCTTTGTATAACCTTCACTTACTCCAATTATCATGTTTTGAATTAATGCACGATACAAACCATGCAATGCTCTAACTCTCTTATCATCAGAATTTCTTGTCAAAATTACCTGACCATTTTCAACAGTTATATTAATGCGAGTATCGTATGTTTGGGTCAATTCACCCTTGGGACCTTTAACTTTAATGGTCCCATTTTGAATTTCAACTGAAACACCTTTTTTTATTTCAACTGGTTTTCTACCAATTCGCGACACTTTTTAATCTCCTCTTTCGATTTACCAAATGTGACAGATTACTTCACCACCGATGTTTTCATTTCTTGCTTCTCGATCGGTTTTTAATCCTTTCGATGTAGAAACGATTGCAATACCAAGACCATTCAAAACTCTATCGATTGACTTAGCATCTTTATATATTCTAAGTCCTGGTTTACTTATTCTTTTCAATCCAGATATTGCACATCTTCCCTGAACATATTTCAATCTAATTTTTAGAATTCCTTGCTTATTATCTTCAATTACTTCGTAAGAGTCTATATAGTTTTGTTGTTTCAAAATTCTGGCAATATCAATTTTCATTTTTGAAGCTGGCACTTCAACAATTACATGTCGTGCCTTAATTGCATTTCTCAATCTGGTTAAAAAATCAGCAATAGGATCTGTCATTGTCATTCTTTTCAACTCTCCTTTTTTACCAACTTGCTTTTCTTACACCAGGAATTTGTCCACTACTTGCCATATTCCTAAAGCAAATTCTACAAATTCCAAACTTTCTTAAATAACCTCTTGGTCTACCGCATAAGCTGCAACGGTTATATTTTCTGACCTTGAATTTTGGTTCTTTTTTCTGTTTAACAATTAAAGCTAATCGTGCCAAGTTTCACTCCTTATTGACTTACTTCTTTTTTCCTGAATGGAAAACCAAATGCTTTTAACAATTCGTATGCTTCAGCATCGGTTTTAGCAGTTGTAACAATTGTAATATCCATTCCGTAAATACGATTCACTTTATCAACATTGATTTCTGGGAAGATGATATGTTCTTTAATACCAAGAGAATAATTTCCTCTACCATCGAATGATTTGTCAGAAACTCCTCTAAAGTCTCTTACTCTTGGTAATGCAATATTGATTAATCTATCCAAAAACTCATACATTCTTGCACCGCGAAGAGTAACCATACAACCAATTGCCATACCTTGTCTGAGCTTAAAATTAGAAATAGCTTTTTTTGCTTTACGGATAGCAGGTTTTTGACCAGCAATCATTTCAAGATCTTTAACTGCATCTTCAAGTAATTTTGGATCTTGAGTAGCTTTTCCAACTCCAATGTTAAGAGTAATTTTATGAAGTTTTGGAACCTGCATTACATTCTTATAATTGAATTGCTTCATCAACATCGGAACAATTTCTTGCTTATACATCTCGAACAATCGAGGTGTAACTTTTTCTTCTGGTTCCGTTTGAACTTCAACTTTAGTTTCTTTTACTTCTTTCTTTGATTTTTTAGTCTGAACTTCTTGCTGAGCTTGTTTTTTCTGTTTTTTATCTGCCATCTTTAGACCTAAATCATTTCTCCGGATTTTTTACTTACACGAACGATTTTTTTCTTTTTAGTAGTTTCATCAAAAATGATTTTTGCACCAACTCGAGTTCTTTCATTGGTTTTTGGGTCAATTAACATAACATTAGAGATATGTATTGGTGCTTCTTTTTTAATAATTCCACCTTGTGGATTTTTTTGAGATGGTCTTGTATGTCTTTTAACTATATTAACACCTTCAACAATTACTCTTTGTTTTTTTGGAAAGACTTTCAATACTTTACCTGTCTTTCCTTTTTCATTACCTGCGATAACAATTACATTATCATTCTTTTTTATTTTAAGTCTCATTCCAAAACCTCTTATAATACTTCTGGAGCTAATGAAACAATTTTCATGAACTGTTTTTCTCTTAATTCACGAGCAACAGGACCAAAAATTCTTGTTCCACGTGGTTCATTTTTATTATCTAACAAGACTGCAGCGTTTTCATCAAATCTAATATAAGTTCCATCTTTTCTTCTGACTTCTTTTTTTGTTCTTACGACAACAGCTCTCGATACATCACCTTTTTTAACAGCACCACCTGGTATTGCCGATTTCACTGAAACAACAATTATATCACCAACGCTTGCATATCTTCTATTACTTCCACCAAGTACACGAATGCATCTTACTTTTTTTGCACCTGAATTATCTGCTACCACTAAATTAGTTTCTTCTTGAATCATTTTTTAATCCTCTCTCTATATTATTTATTTCTCTCTTTCAAGAATTTTAACAAGTCTCCATCTTTTTCTTTTACTAAGAGGACGGGTTTCCATAATTTCCACTACATCACCAATCATACATTCATTATTTGGGTCATGAGCCATTAATTTCGTAGTCTTTTTATAATATTTCTTATAAATCGGATGAGCAACTCGACGCTCAATAGCAACTACAATACTCTTATCCATTTTGTTGCTTACAACTACTCCGATTCTGGTTTTTCTTCTACCTCTGATTGCTGTCATTTTTTACTTCTCCTCCTTTTTTCCAGAATCGGTTTTTCTTTCAATACCTAATTCTCTTTCTCGAAGAACGGTTTTCATTCTTGCAATATCTCTTCTTGTTAATTTTATTTTTGCTGTATTAGTTAATTGTTTCGTTGCTAATGCAAATCTTAAATCTACTAAGTTGTTTTCTTCTTCAATGATTCTTTTTTTCAATTCTTCATCTGTCATTTGTCTGATTTCGAACATCTTCATAAGTTTCACCTATTCAGCTTTGTAATCTATTCTTGTAACAATTTTGGTTTTAATAGGTAATTTATGAGCAGCTAATTTTAACGCTTCTAATGCAGTATTTGCATCTACTCCAGCTACTTCAAATAAAACTCTACCTGGTTTAACCACTGCAACCCAAAATTCTGGTGAACCTTTTCCTTTACCCATTCTTGTTTCAAGTGGTTTTTTGGTGACTGGTTTATCTGGGAAAATTCTTATCCAAATTTTACCATCCCTTTTCATTTTTCTTGCAAGAGCAACACGGCAGGCTTCAATTTGTCTTGCAGTAATCCAATGAGGTTCCAAAGCTTTAAGTCCAAAATCACCAAATGCAACCGTATTTCCACGAGTTGCTTTACCTTTCATTCTACCGCGTTGAGCTTTACGATATTTAACTCTTTTAGGCATTAACATAAAATTTACGCTCCAATTTTTTCACCTGGTTTACCGAAAATTTCGCCTCTGCAAATCCAGACTTTTACACCAATAGAACCATAAATGGTTTGAGCTGTTGCAGTTGCGTAATCAATATCTGCTCTAAATGTATGTAATGGAACTCGACCTTCTTTGTATTGTTCAGAACGAGCCATTTCAGCACCAGCGAGTCTTCCACCGCACTTAATTCTAATACCTTCTGCACCCATTCGCATTGCAGCAGTAATAGCAGTTTTCATTGCTCGTCTGTGAGAAATTCTATTTTCAATTTGTTTTGCAATATTTTTTGCAACTAACTCGGCGTCTAATTCAGGGCGTTTTATTTCATGAATTTGTACTTTTACTTCTTTATCAAATAATTTCTTTAATTCTGCTTCAAGTTGTGCAATATCTTTACCACTGCGACCAATAACTACACCTGGTCTTGAAGTATGAATAGTAATTGTTAAATCCTTCGCTGTTCTTTCAATAACAACTTTAGAAACACCAGCATTTTCTAAACGATTTTTGATATAATTTCTAATCTTAACATCCTCAACGAGTTTGGGTCCGAAGGATTTTTCTTCATACCAGTTTGAGTCCCAACCTCGTGTAATTCCTATTCTCAAGCCAATTGGATTAGATTTCTGTCCCAATGATACTCCTATGATTTTGTTTCTTTTTGTGCAACAACTATAGTTACATGATTTGATCTTTTACGAATTCTGTATGCTCGACCCATCGGAGCCGGTAAAACACGCTTTAACATGGGACCACCATCTACATACGCTTCCTTGACATACAAATCACTAATCTCAATACGACCATCTTCGACTTTATTCATTAAGTTAGCAACTGCTGATCTTAAAACTTTTTCAGCATCTCTTGCTGCATGTTTTTTATTAAAATGCAAAATACTTAATGCTTCTTCGACAGATTTTCCACGAATCAAATCAATCACAGTTCTCATTTTTCGTGGCGATGTAGGTATAAATCTAAATTTTGCTCTAGCTTCCATAGTTTACCTTATCAAACTTATTTTGCTTTGCTTGCTTTCTCAGCTTTAGTTCCTGGATGACCTCTGAAAATTCGAGTAGGTGCGAATTCACCTAATTTATGACCTACCATGTATTCTGTAATCAAAACAGGAATAAATTGTTTACCATTGTGTATGGCAATTGTATGTCCCACAAATTCAGGCGATATAGTTGATGCACGAGACCAGGTTTTTATTAATTTTTTCTGATTAGCTTCGTTCAAAGCTCTTATCTTCTTCAGAAGTTTCTCATTAATATATGGACCTTTTTTAACTGATCTTGGCATAAATTCCTCGTTACACTACTTTCTTCTTTTTACAATGTATTTATCGGATAATTTATTTTTCTTCCTTGTTTTCAAACCTTTTGCATATTGACCCCATGGTGATGTTGGATGTTGCCAACCACCACCTGATTTGCTTTTTCCTTCACCACCACCATTTGGATGGTCAATCGGGTTCATTGCAACACCACGGACATAAGATCTCCAACCAAGCCATCTGTTTCTACCAGCTTTACCTAAACTTATATTTTCATGATCTGCATTACCAACAACCCCATAAGTACAATAGCAATTTACATTAACTAATCTAACTTCACCTGAAGGAAGTTTTAAATGTACATATTTACCTTCTCTTGCGACAACTTGAGCAGAAGTTCCTGCACTTCTCGCTAATTGCCCACCTTTACCTGGTTTGAGCTCAACATTGTGAACAAAACTACCAAGAGGGACAATTCCCAATGGCATTGCATTACCAGGTTTAATCTCTACATTTTCACCAGCAATTATTGTTTCTCCGACTTTTAAGCCATTTGGAGCTAAAATGTATCGTTTTTCACCATCTGCGTAATGAATTAGCGCAATTCGAGCCGATCTATTTGGGTCATACTCAATTGAATGTACAGTACCAGGAATGTTTCTTTTGTCTCGTTTGAAATCGATTATTCTGTACATTCTTTTATGTCCACCACCACGATGACGTGCCGTTAATCTACCATAATTATTTCTTCCACCAGATTTTTTCAATGGTTCGAGAAGAGATTTCTCTGGTTCAGTTTTAGTGATTTCAGAGAAATCTGGTAATATTGCAAATCTTTGTGATGGTGTTACTGGTTTTAATTTTTTAAGTCCCATTCTAATTCATCCTTGCAATTATATGTTCTCAAAGAAATCTATTTTTTGACCTTCAGCTAAAGTTACATAAGCTTTTTTGATTGTTGCAGTTCGTCCGGTGAAACGACCAGACCTTGTGAACTGTGTTTTGGTCTTTCCTTTTCTGACTACAGTTCTAACATTGATAACTTTTACATTAAACTTTTTTTCAACGGCATTAGCAATTTCAATTTTATTCGCATTACGTGCAACTTCGAAACCATAAACATTAACACCCTTATCTTGTAAAGCTGTCAACTTTTCGGTTAACAAAGGTCTTATCAATATTTGATTAATTTGTTTACTCATGGCTAAACTTCTGATTAATTAAATTCAATGCACTTTCCTGAAGCAATAAAACTTTATTATTTAGAATATCATAAGTAGAAGCTTTAGGCGCCTCTAAAATGTTTAACTTTGGAATATTTCTACCAGAGAGATAAATAGTTTTATCGTATGAACCAGTTAGTAAAAGTGTCTTTTTATCCTCAAGCTTTAATGCCTTGAGGATATTAAACATTTCTTTTGTTTTTGGCTGTTCAAATTGAAAATCTTCAACGACAATAATTTGATTATTTTTTGCTTTGTAAGTTAAAGCAGATAAACGAGCCAAAGTTTTAATTTTTTTAGGAATTTTCATTTCATAGTCGCGTGGTTTTGGACCGAACACAGTACCACCACCAACCCAAAGAGGAGAACGGATTGAACCAGCACGAGCAGTTCCTCTACCTTTCTGTCTCCAAGGTTTTCGACCACCACCACGCACTTCACTTCTTTCTTTGGTTTTAGCTGTTCCTTGCCTTTGATTAGCAAGAAATGCTTTAACTGCTAAGTAAATAGCATGGTCGTTTGGTTCTATTCCAAATACATCCGGATTTAATTCGATTTGTCTTCCGGTTAATGTTCCATCTATTTTATATACATCAACTTTCATGTTTACTTCTTAATCAATTTCACATATCCATTTATATGACCAGGAATTGCACCTTTGATAAATATTAGGTTCTGGTCTTTGTCTATTTTGACGATTTTAAGATTTCTTATTGAAACTTTGTCACCGCCCATTCGTCCAGCCATTCTTTGACCTTTAAACACACGGCTTGGAAATGAACTTGCACCAATCGAACCTGGAGCTCTTAACCTATCACTCTGACCGTGAGATACAGGTCCGCCACCAAAACCATGTCTTTTAACAACTCCCTGAAATCCTTTACCTTTTGAAATTCCTTGAACTGTAATCTTATCACCTTCGTTAAAAATCTCTACCGATATCTTCTGACCTAATTGCAAATCTTTCAAATCGAAGTCTCTAAATTCTGCCAGGAATTTCTTTGGCGAAACTCCAGCTTTGTTAAAATGACCAATTAATGGCTTATTGGTACTTCTAAGTCTTCTCTCATCGAATCCTAATTGAACTGCATCGTACCCATCTTTGTCTTTAGTTTTAATTTGAGTTACGAAGCAGGGACCAGCCTCTACAATCGTAACTGGAATAACATTTCCATTTTCATCAAAAATTCTTGTCATTCCTGTTTTTTTACCTAAAAGGCCTATCATTATATTCTCCAACTATGCATTGACTTTAATCTCAATATCGACACCCGCTGGGATATCGAGTTTCATTAGTGAATCAATTGTTTTGTTATTTGAATTTATAATGTCGATTAATCTCTTGTGTGAACGTATTTCAAATTGATCACGTGATTTTTTATCAACATGAGGAGATCTAAGAACAGTATAAACGGTTCTTTTAGTTGGCAAAGGAATGGGACCTGAGACTAAGGCTCCCGTACTTCTTACAGTTTTAATTATCTTCTCAGCTGACTTATCTAACAAGTTATGGTCGTAAGATTTTAATTTAATGCGTATCTTTTGACTCTGCACTTCTTAAATCTCCTTAAATATACTTTCTTTATTATTCAAGAATTTTAGTTACAACACCAGCACCAACAGTTCTACCACCTTCACGAATAGCGAAACGCAATCCCTCTTCCATAGCAATTTCTGAAATCAAATCAACTGTTAATTTCACATTGTCACCTGGCATAACCATTTCAACACCTTCTGGTAAGGTTACAACACCAGTAACATCAGTTGTTCTGAAATAGAATTGTGGTCTATATCCAGAGAAGAATGGAGTATGACGTCCACCTTCTTCTTTTGATAAGACGTAAACTTCACATTCAAATTTCTTGTGAGGAGTTATACTACCTGGTTTTGCTAAAACCATTCCTCTTTCAATTTCATCTTTTCCAATTCCTCTCAAAAGCAAACCTGCGTTATCACCAGCGATTGCTTCATCAAGTTCTTTTCTGAACATTTCAATACCAGTGACAACTGTTTTCTTATGTTGACCAAGACCAATTAACTCAACTTCTTCATTAAGTTTGATTCTTCCTCTTTCAACTCTACCAGTTGCAACAGTTCCACGACCTGTAATACTGAAAACATCTTCTACAGGCATTAAGAATGGTTTATCAATATCTCGTTGTGGCAATGGAATATAATTATCAAGTGCATCAACCAATTCCCAAATGCATTTGAATTCTGGTTCATCTGGTGTAGAATTTGGTTGCAGTGCTTTTTCCATTGCTTTTAATGCACTACCTCTAATGACTGGAATTTCATCTCCAGGAAACTCATATTTTGAAAGTAATTCTCTAACTTCCATTTCTACTAAATCTAATAGCTCTGGATCATCTACTGCGTCAACTTTATTCATAAATACAACGATAGCGGGAACACCAACTTGACGGGCGAGAAGAATATGTTCTCTTGTTTGAGGCATAGGACCATCGGTAGCAGCAACGACTAAGATTGCACCATCCATTTGTGCTGCACCGGTAATCATGTTTTTAATATAGTCTGCGTGACCTGGGCAGTCAACATGTGCATAATGTCTTTTTTCAGAAGAATATTCAACGTGTGCAGTTGCAATGGTAATACCACGTGCTTTTTCTTCTGGTGCGTTATCAATAGAGTCGAAGGTTCTTACTTGAGCAAGATTTTTCTTAGCAAGAACCATTGTTATTGCTGCTGTTAAAGTTGTCTTACCATGATCCACGTGACCAATTGTTCCAACATTCACGTGAGGTTTACTTCTATCAAATTTTTCCTTTGCCATTTTTGTTTCTCCTTTTAATTGATAAAATTATACTGTAATACTTTCTTTTCCACCAATTGATTTTTCAATTATTTGATCTGCTATTTGTTTTGGAACTTCTTGATAAAAAGCAAATTGCATTGTGTATAAAGCTCTTCCTTGTGTCATAGATCTCAAAACGGTTGCATAACCAAACATCTCAGATAGAGGCACTAAAGCTCTAATGACTTGCGCATCTTTTCTTGCACTAAATCCTTCTATTTTCCCTCGTCTCGAATTCAAATCACCCATAACATCACCTAAGTATTCCTCAGGCGTGACTACTTCTACTTCCATTATTGGTTCAAGTAAAATTGGATTAGCTTTCTTTGCAGCTTCTTTAAATGCGATTGAACCGGCAATTCTGAACGATAATTCATCAGAGTCAACTTCATGATATGAACCATCAAACAAAGTAACTTTTACATCAACAACTGGATAACCTGCTAATACTCCGTTTCTCATCGCTTCTTCTATACCAGCAGAAACTGCTGGAATATATTCTTTTGGAACAACACCACCTACAATTTTATTAATAAACTCGTATCCTTTCCCTTTTTCATTAGGTTCGATTTCTATCCATACATGTCCATATTTACCACGACCGCCAGTCTGACGAATAAACTTTCCTTCAGCTTGAACTTTCTTTGTAATCGTTTCTCTATAAGCTACTTGAGGTTTACCAACATTAGCTTCAACTTTAAATTCTCTCTTCATTCTATCAACTAAAATCTCAAGATGAAGTTCACCCATTCCAGCAATTAAAGTCTGACCAGTTTCCTCGTTAACACTAACTCTAAAAGTTGGATCTTCATCTGCTAGTTTGTTTAATGCTTCAGATAATTTATCTTGATCTGCTTTTGTCTTAGGTTCAATTGCAATTTGTATAACTGGCTCTGGAAATTCCATTTTTTCCAAAATTATTGGATCAGATTCATCACACAATGTATCGCCAGTTTTTGTGAACTTTAATCCAACAGCTGCTGCAATATCACCAGCATAAACTTCATCAATATCTGTTCTATGATTTGCATGCATTTGAAGAAGTCTACCTAATCTTTCTTTCTTCTCTTTAGTCGAATTATAAACATAAGAACCAGCTGTTGCCTTTCCTGAATAGACTCTAAAAAATGTTAATCTTCCAACATAAGGATCGCTCATAATCTTAAATGCTAAAGCAGTAAACTTCTCATCTTCAGTCAATTTACGAGTAACTAAATCATTTAAGTGTGGATGATGACCTACAATTGGAGGTAAATCTGCGGGTGAAGGCAAGAAATCAATTACAGCATCCAATAAAAGTTGAATACCTTTATTTTTGAAAGCAGAACCACAAAGAACTGGTACAATTGTACCTTTAATAGTTGCTTGTCTTATTACTCTCTTAATTTCTTCTTCAGTGATTTCTTCACCTTCAAGATATTTTACGAGCAAAGTATCGTCAATATCGGATACAGATTCTAATAATTTTGTTCTATTTTCTTTAGCGTAATTTTCTAAGTCTTTTGGTATGTCAAAAATTTCAAACTTAGTTCCAAGTGGATCCTCAGTATACATCACAGCCTTCATTCGAATCAAATCTACAACACCAGTGAACATGTCACCTTCGCCAATCGGAATTTGAATAGGCACTGGATTAGCACCTAATCTATCCTTCATCATCTGAATAACATTAAAGAAATCGGCACCTACTCTATCCATTTTGTTCACAAAAGCAATTCTTGGAACGCCGAATTTATCTGCTTGTCGCCATACTGTTTCAGATTGGGGCTCAACACCTCCAACAGCGCAAAATAGGGCAACTGCGCCATCTAAAACTCGTAATGAACGTTCTACTTCAACTGTAAAATCAACATGTCCAGGGGTGTCAATAATATTAATTCTATGACCTTTCCATTCGCAAGTTGTTGCAGCACTTGTAATGGTTATACCTCTTTCACGCTCTTGCTCCATAAAATCCATCGTAGCAGAGCCATCGTGAACTTCGCCCATTCGATGCACTTTACCGGTATAAAACAGAATTCTTTCTGTTGTAGTAGTTTTACCGGCATCGATATGAGCCATAATTCCAATATTTCTAAGTTTCTCTATCGGTAATCCTCTAGGCATAAATTAAGTTAACTCCAATCTTACCATTTAAAGTGAGCGAATGCTTTGTTAGCTTCAGCCATTCTATGCGTATCTTCTTTTTTCTTGATTGCAGCACCTTCATTGTTTGCAGCTGCAATCAGTTCAGCAGCTAATTTATTAGCAAAAGATTTATCTTTTCTTTCTCTAGCAAAATTTATAATCCACCTTAAAGCAAGAGCAATTTGTCTTTCAGGTCGCACCTCAGTCGGAACTTGATATGTTGCACCACCAATTCTTCTACTTCTAACTTCAATCATTGGCTTAACATTATTCACAGCTTTTAAGAATACTTCAAGTGGATTTTTGTTAGTTCTTTCTTTAATGATGTCAAATGCACCATAAACAAGTTTTCTTGCTACATTCTTTTTACCACGCTTCATCACATAGTTAATGAGCTTTGTAACTAAGACCTCATTATAAATTGGATCTGGTGGTAAAATTCTTTTTTCTGCTCTTCTCTTTCTCATAACTACTTACTTGCTGTTTTTGCTTTTTTAGTACCGTATTTAGATCTACCTTGTTTTCTATCAGCTACACCAGCTGCATCTAAAGTTCCACGAATAATATGATAACGAACACCTGGCAAATCTTTTACTCTTCCGCCTCGTACCAACACAATCGAGTGCTCTTGAAGATTATGTCCTTCTCCAGGTATATATGCCGTAACTTCAATACCATTTGAAAGACGAACACGGGCTACTTTTCTTAAAGCGGAATTCGGTTTCTTTGGTGTCGTTGTATAAACACGGGTGCATACACCTCTCTTTTGAGGGCAACCCTGAAGAGCTGGTGACTTGCTCTTACTTTTAACTTTGACTCTATTCTGTCTGACTAATTGATTTATTGTTGGCAAATCTACTTCTCCGTTTTATAAAAATTTAGCTTCGCAATATAACATTTCAAATTATTTTAATCAATAGTCAATTTACTTTTTAACTTTAGTAGTTTCAGTAATTGGTTTTTGTTCAGACACAAATTCAGCTGATGTGAGAATTAAATTTCTAAACTTCTTCAGACCTGTACCAGCTGGTATCTTATGACCAATAACAACATTTTCTTTCAATCCTAACAAGTAGTCGGTCTTTGCTTCCGTTGCTGCATCAGTAAGAACTTTTGTTGTTTCCTGGAATGAAGCTGCTGAGAGGAAGCTTTCCGTTGATAATGCTGCTGCAGTAATTCCTAAGAGTACAGGTTCCGAAGTTGCTGGTTGAGCATCACGAAATTCAACTAATTTTTTATTTCTCTTTCGAAGCTCAATATTAACATCTCTAACTTTATTTCTATCTACTACTTGACCATTTCTAAATCTCGAATCACCTCTATTCAAAATAACTACTGATTGTGTAATTTTACTGTTTTCTTCATCAAGAACATATTTATCAACTAAATCATTCTCTAAAAACTTAGTATCACCTGGGTCTAACACTTTTACTTTCTGCAACATTTGTTTAACAATAATCTCAATATGTTTATCGTTTATCTTTACACCTTGTAAGCGATAAACTTCTTGAATTTCATTTACTAAGAATTCTTGAACTGCACCTGGACCTTTAATTCTCAAAATATCATGTGGATCTAAATCACCGTCAGTGAGTTTGTCTCCAGCTTTTACAGTATCACCATTTTGAACAAGAACATGTTTTCCCACAGAAATTGAATATGTCTTCTGTGTTAATCCATCAATTGAAGTGATGATAATATCTCTTGTACCTCTTCTTTGGGCACCAAAAGTTACAACACCGTCGAATTCAGCGATAATTGCGGGATCGTGTGGCCTTCTCGCTTCAAATAATTCTGTAACTCTTGGTAAACCACCAGTGATGTCTCTTGTTTTACCAATTTCTCTTGGAATTTTTGCAACTATAGTTCCTGCTTGAATTTCTTGTCCTTCCCTAACGATTATATGTGCTTTCGCTGGGATGATTATTTCATGAACTTTTTCGTTGTTCCTTATTATATTAATTCTTGGTACTAATGATTTGTCACGAGACTCAATTACTACCTGTTGAATATGACCAGTCTGTTCATCACTCTCATGTCTGAATGTTATATTTTCCACCATATCTTGGAACTGAACAATACCACCTTCTTCAGAAAGAATAACTGCATTATATGGGTCATGATTGTATAAAATAGTTCCTCTTTCAACTTTTTGATTTTCTTCAACTACAATTTCAGCACCATAAGGAACTTCGTATCTTCTCAATACTCTGCCATCATTATCAATAATTCCAATTACACCATTTCTTCCTAATGCAACTTTAACTTTTTCACCAAATTCATTTATCTTTTCTACATATTTCAAATGTTCGAAGAATGTTTTTCCTTCGAAACGAGATGTGATTTGTGATGTTTCAACTATTCTGCTTGCAGCACCACCGATGTGGAAAGTTCTCAAAGTTAACTGAGTTCCTGGTTCACCAATTGATTGTGCTGCAATAATTCCAACTGCTTCACCAACATCAACGAGTTTACCGGTAGTAAGATTTCTACCATAACATTTCGCACATACACCGCGTTTACTTTCACAAGTAAGTACTGTTCTAATCTTTACTGATTCAACGGCTGTTTCACCGATTCTTTCTGCAATTTCTTCAGTTATCAATTCGCCTTGTTCGCATAAGATTTCACCAGTTAGCGGATCCTTCACATCATCTGCAGCAACTCGACCTAAAATTCTTTCGGATAGAGGCTCTCTAATTTCTTCACCATCTTTGAGTGCAGTAATCTCAATATTTCGTACTGTACCGCAATCATATTGAGTTACAACAACATCTTGACTGACATCTACAAGCCTTCTTGTCAAATAACCAGCATCTGCAGTTTTCAATGCTGTATCAGCAAGACCTTTTCTTGCACCGTGCGTTGAAATAAAGTATTCAATAACTGAAAGACCCTCTTTGAAATTGGAGATGATAGGACTTTCAATAATTTCACCAGCTTGACCAGTTAAACTCTTTTGTGGCTTAGCCATCAATCCACGCATACCAGCAAGCTGACGAACTTGCTCTTTAGAACCTCGAGCACCTGAGTCTATCATCATCCAAAGTGGATTAAATCCATCTTGAGATTTCTTTAATGTATCAATAAGAGCATCAGCAACATTATTCGTTGTATGAGTCCAGATATCAATAATCTTGTTGTATCTTTCACCTTCAGAGATGTAACCTTCTTGCCACTGGTTGAGAACTTTTTTGACTTCTTTATTTGATTTTTCGACAAACTGCCATTTCAATTCTGGAACAATCATATCGTCAACATTAATTGAGATACCACCCATCGTTGCGTACTTGAAACCAATATCTTTTAAGTCATCCAAAAATTGAGCAGTTCTAACATTTCCAAGTTTTCTAAACATTTTTCCAATTAGCGAACCGAAAGATTTCTTAACCAGTAACTCATTGATGAATCCCATCTCTTTCGGAACAATTCGATTGAAAATTACTCGACCAACCGATGTCTCAATCAACTCATCATTAATTCTTACTTTTATCCTTGCATGTAAGCCAACTTTTTTGTTTTCATAGGCAATTAATACTTCATCGGGTGAACTGAAGACTTTTCCTTCGCCCAAATCACCATCTTTAATCTTTGTAAGATAATAACAACCTAAGATGATATCCTGTGTTGGGATAACAATTGGATTACCGTTTTGTGGTGAAAGGATATTGTGACTTGAAAGTAATAGCAATTGACATTCAAGTATAGCTTCAGGAGACAATGGAACATGCACAGCCATTTGATCGCCATCGAAATCGGCGTTGAAAGCTGTACATACCATTGGGTGTATTTCGATAGCCTTAGTTGTTACAAGTATTGGTTGAAATGCTTGAATTCCTAATCTGTGGAGCGTTGGTGCTCGGTTTAACATTACTGGATGTGAGTCAACTATTCGCTCTAAGATTTCCCATACAATCGGTTGTTTCTTATCAATAACTTTTCTTGCACTCTTTACAGTTTTTACATAACCTCTTTCAATAAGTTTGTTAATTACAAATGGTTTGAATAATTCCAGAGCCATATCTCTATTCAAACCGCACTGATGTAATTTGAGCTCTGGATTAACAACGATTACTGAACGACCTGAATAATCAACTCGTTTTCCTAACAAGTTTTGTCTGAAACGACCCTGTTTACCTTTTAAAATATCTGAAAGTGATTTAAGAGCTCTATTTGATTCTGCTCTAACTACATTGGTTCTTCGTGAGTTATCAAACAATGCATCAACTGCTTCCTGAAGCATTCTTTTTTCATTTCTCAAAATTACATCAGGAGCTTTGATATCAATTAATCTTTTTAGTCTGTTATTTCTAATAATAACTCTACGATAAAGGTCATTCAAATCGCTTGTGGCAAATCTTCCACCTTCGAGAGGGACAAGGGGACGAAGTTCAGGTGGAATTACAGGAACAACATTTACAATCATCCATTCAGGTTTATTTTCTGGAGCTCCTTCACGAGGTTTGAAGGATTCAATAATTTTCAAACGTTTTAATAATTCCTGTTTTTTCTGTTGAGAAGTCTCTTCTTTTAATTGAGTTCTTAATTCAAGGCTCAAAGCTTCAGGGTCAACCTTTTTTAATAAAGCTTGAAGAGCTTCGCCCCCCATTTTTACAACAAACTTTCTCGGATCGTCATCAGGCAACTTCTCATTATCAGGAGGTAATTTGCTTAATGTTTCAAAATACTGTTCTTCAGTAAGCAGGTCTTTTTCTTTTAATCCTGTTGGACCTGGATTTATAACGACATAAGTTTCGTAATAGACTATCTTTTCTAAATCCTTCGTTGAATAACCTAAAACATTTCCGATTTTGCTAGGTTGTGAACGGAAGAACCAAATGTGGACTACGGGAACTGCAAGTTGAATATGACCCATTCGCTCTCGGCGAACAGATTTAGTAGTAACCTCTACACCGCAACGGTCACATATAATACCTTTATATCTTATCCTTTTATATTTACCACAATGGCATTCCCAATCTCGAGTAGGACCAAAGATTTTTTCACAGAATAATCCATCTTTCTCTGGTCTGAATGATCTGTAATTAATTGTTTCTGGTTTAGTTACTTCGCCATAAGAGCGTTTGAGAATTACATCAGGATTAGCAAGACTTATGGTAATCTTTGAAATCGTTTTAGTTTGTTGTTCTGTTCTTACTGTTGTCATTTTTCAAACTCACAATTAGTTTTAGTTGTTCTTACTCGTATTCAACATTAACTTCCAAACATAGACCCTGCAATTCCCTGACAAGAACATTGAAGGATTCAGGAACATTAGCTTCAGGGAAATTATCACCTTTTACAATTGCTTCATAAACTTTTGCTCGTCCTGTAACATCATCACTTTTTACAGTTAACATTTCTTGTAATGTATGAGCTGCACCATAAGCTTCAAGTGCCCAAACTTCCATTTCACCAAATCGTTGACCACCAAATTGAGCTTTTCCACCAAGAGGTTGTTGTGTGATTAATGAATAAGGTCCAATAGAACGAGCATGTATCTTATCTTCCACAAGGTGTGACAACTTCATAATATAAGCCACACCTACAGTTACTTCTTTGTCGAATCGTTCTCCAGTTCTTCCATCATAAAGAACTGTTTTTCCACTTGGATTTAAACCGGCTTTCTTAAGGTATTCTTGTATTTCTTCCCAAGAAGCACCATCAAAGATTGGCGTAGCGAACTTCACACCTAATTTGTATGCTGCCCAACCTAAGGCACATTCAAGTAATTGTCCAACATTCATTCTTGAAGGCACACCAAGTGGATTTAAAATAATATCTACTGGTGTACCATCTGGTAAGTATGGCATATCCTCAACAGGAACAATCTTAGCTACAACACCTTTATTACCATGTCTTCCTGCCATCTTATCACCAACCATAATCTTGCGCTTTTTCGCAACATACACTTTTGCCATCTGAACAATTCCTGGAGGCAAATCATCACCTGCTTGTATCTTATTCTTTTCTCGCTTCAGAGTATCATCTATTTCTTGTTTATTAATGAAATAGTTTTCGTAAAGTTTTCTTACGAGTGAATTCTTCTTCGAATTTTCAGTCCAATCTGATTCTGTGTCTAATTCATCTATCTTGTCTCCAAGTGCTTCAAAGATAGACCTACGCAAAACCGTACCGCTTCTTATTGCCGAAGAACCATCACGGAATTTTATACCGACACATTCAATACCATCAAAAATCTCAACTAATCTATCAACTAACTTTGACCTTAATTTATCAATATCTTCATCATGTTGTTGTTCAAGTAATTCAATTAATTTTTTCTCTTCTTTTCTTCCCTCAGCATCTCGTCTTCTTCGCGTGAATAATTTAGTAGCAACAACGACTCCTTTCATTCCAGCAGGAGCTCTAAGTGAGGCATCTTTAACATCACCAGCTTTGTCACCAAAAATTGCTCTTAATAATCTTTCTTCAGGAGTTGGATCAGTTTCACCTTTTGGAGTTATTTTACCAATTAAAATGTCACCTTCTTTGACTTCAGTTCCAACTCGCACGATACCATGTTCATCAAGGTCTTTTGTAGCCTCTTCACTTACATTTGGAATTTCTCTAGTAAGTTCTTCTTCACCTCGTTTGGTTTCTCTAACTTGCAATTCAAATTCTTCAATATGAATTGAAGTGTAAACATCTTCTTTTACTAACCTTTCACTTAAAATGATAGCATCCTCAAAATTATAACCACGCCAAGGCATGTAGGCAACTAAAATATTTTTGCCAAGAGCTAATTCACCATTTTCTGTTGCATGACCATCAGCAAGAACATCACCTTTTTTAACTCTTTGACCTTCAACTACTAATGGTTTTTGGTTGATGCAAGTATCTTGGTTTGTTCTGTAAAATTTGGTTAAATAATAAGTTCTAATTTTTCGGTCTTCAAATGATGTTAAGCGCTCAGTTTCAGTCATGTCATATTCAATTGTAATGTGATTTGAATCACATTCTAAAACAGTTCCATCACCTTCAGCTAAAATCAATGCTCTTGAGTCTCTTGCAACTTTTCCTTCCATTCCAGTACCAACCAATGGTGCTTCAGTTTTCAATAATGGCACAGCCTGCCTTTGCATGTTACTTCCCATCAATGCTCTGTTAGCGTCATCGTGTTCAAGGAATGGAATTAATGAAGCTGCAGGACTAACAATTTGATTTGGAGCAACATCCATGTACTTTATTCTATCAGGTGTTGCTTCGGGGAAATCACCTCGGAACCTTGAAATAATTCTTTCGCCAATAAATTTACCTTGCTCGTTTAATTTTGTACTTGCTTGAGCAATTGCAACTTCATCTTCTTTTTCAGCAGTAAGATATTCAATTTCGTTTGTAACAACACCATTCTGAACTTTTCGATATGGTGTTTCAATAAAACCGTATTTGTTAATTCTTGAATAAATACAAAGTGAAGAAATCAAACCGATATTTGGACCTTCCGGTGTTTCGATTGGACATAACCTACCATAATGCGTGTAGTGAACATCGCGCACCTCGAAACCTGCTCGTTCACGAGTTAAACCACCTGGACCTAAAGCACTTAATCTTCGCTTATGCGTAATTTCAGCAAGTGGATTTGTTTGATCAAGAAATTGTGATAATTGATTTGTACCGAAAAACGAGTTAATTACACTTGAGATTATTCTTGCATTAACAAGGTCTTGCGGACCGAAATTTTCGGTTTCTTGAATATTCATTTTTTCTCGAATTGTTCGAGCAAGCCTTGCAAATGCTGTGTTGAATTGTTGTGTAAGTTGTTCACCTACGGTTCGTACTCTTCGGTTGCCTAAGTGATCAATATCATCAACAGGAACCTTTTGATCTTTTAAGTCAATTATGTACTTAATAATTGCAATAATGTCTTCTTTAGTGAGGATAGTGATGTCTTCAGGAATATTCAATCCGAGCTTGACATTCATTCTATGTCTTCCCACTTCACCAAGGTCATATCTCTTCGGATTGAAGAACAGTTTATCAATTAATCCTCTTGCAGTTTCTAAATCAGGTGCTTCGGTTGCTCTGAGTTGTTTATAAATTGCTTCAAGAGCTTCTTCTTCACTATGAGCAATATCATTTGCTAAAGTATTTAAGATTAAATGACCATCAACCGAGTCAATTTGCTTGATAAATTTGATTTTCTTGTTTCCAGTCTTTTTAGCTCTTTGCAGAATTTCTTCTGTAAACTCTGTATCCTTAGTTGCAAAAATTTCGCCTGTAGTAAAATCAATTAAATCGGTCGCTAATTTTCTTCCAAAATATTCTTTAATTTGCTCTTTATTAACATCTACTTCTTCGTATAAATCAAATAATTCAAGTATCTGTTCGTCAGAAGAATAACCAATAGCTCTTAGAAGTGTTGTGGCTGGGAATTTTTTCTTTCTATCAATATAGACATACATCATATTGGAGATGTCAGTAGCAAATTCCACCCAAGAACCTTTGAATGGAATTACTCTACCAGTATAAATCATCGTTCCGTTTGGATGCATTATTTCAGAAAAGACTACGCCCGGAGAACGATGTAATTGACTTACAATTGCTCTTTCAGCACCGTTAATTATAAAACTTCCTTTAGGCGTCATGTATGGTAAGTTTCCAAGATAAACATCTTGCTCAACCGATTGAACAAACTCTTGAGTATCTAAATCTCTGATTGATAATCTCATTTTTGCCTTGAGAGGAACAGCGTAAGTTAATCCTCTCTCGAGACATTCTTGAATGGTATATCTTGGTTTTTCAACATAGTATTCAACAAAATCTAATTTGAAATTTTCCCTTTGATCCAAAACAGGAAAATTCTGAAGGAAAACACTTTGTAATCCTTTGTTTTCTCTTTTACTGGGTGGAACTTTTGCTTGGAGAAAATCTTCAAACGACTCAAGCTGAACAGCTAATAAATCCGGCGCCTCAATTGCACTTTTAATTTTCGAGAAAGATATTCTATCTGCCACTTTTACATCTCCAATACTTATTATTGATTGTTACCAATAAAAATGGAAAATGATGAGCCAAAATTTTGACTCATCACTTTCCTATAAAATGTATTATTTAACGAATTAAATTTATTTGATTTCGACTTTACCGCCAGCTTCTTCAATTTCTTTCTTGATTTTTTCAGCTTCTTCTTTGCTAACACCTTCTTTAATTGGTTTTGGAGCTGAATCAACCAAATCTTTTGCTTCTTTCAAACCTAATCCTGTATGAGCACGAACAACTTTAATAACATTAATCTTTTGTGCACCTGCATCCGTTAAGATAACATTAAATTCAGTCTTTTCTTCTTGTGCTGGAGCTGCTGCTGCACCTGCGGCTGGTGCACCTGCCATAACTACTGGTGCTGCTGCAGTTACTCCAAATTCTTCTTCTAATGCTTTCTTTAATTCAGCTGCTTCTGTTAAAGTCAATCCTTTGATTTGCTCTACTAAACTTGCGACTTTCTCTGTCATTTTTCTAACTCCTAATTTTTAATTACTTTCTTGTTTTTTGATATAAGCATCTAATACACCAACAAGATCACGCATTACACCATTGATAGCTCCAATTACACCAGCAATTGGTGCTTGAATACCACCAATGATTCCTGCAATGATCTCTGGTTTCGATGGAAGTGATGCTAATTCTTCTAACTTTGAACCATCAAAAAATGAATTCTCAATATAACAAGCTTTTAAATCTAACTTGTTATATTTTTCTCTGAACTTTTTAATGATTCTTGCAGGAACTACTGGGTCTTCTTTTGAAATTGCAAGACCTGTCATTCCCACTAAATAATCTTTTGCTTTATCGAAACGGTTAACTCGATCGATTGCAAGTTTTGCCAAAGTGTTTTTTACAACACGATATTCGACATTAGCTTTCCTGAACTCACGTCTAAGCTCATTAACTTCTTCAACTTTAATCCCCTGAAAATTAACGAGGTAAAGTCCAGTGGCGTCTTTCAACTTCTCGGCAACCCTTGCAACGACCTCTGCTTTTTCGGCTTTGTTCATAATTCAACCTATCCTTAAATGGATTTACATCAATTATTTTTGAAGCTTTTAGAGTGCGTAATAGTCAACTTTATAAATTTGTTAATTCAGCACGGTCTATCTTAATCCCAGGTCCCATTGTACTTGAGACATAGATAGACTTAACATACTGTCCTTTTGCCGAAGCAGGTTTTAATCTCAAAATGGTGCTTAACAAAGCTTTAAAATTTTCAATTAGCTTTTGAGTATCGAAAGATGCTTTTCCAATTGAAGCGTGAACAATTCCAGCTTTATCAACACGAAATTGTATTTTTCCAGCTTTAAGTTCTTTGACAACCTTACCAACATCCATAGTCACAGTACCACTTTTTGGATTTGGCATTAAACCTCTTGAGCCTAAAATTTTTCCTAACTTACCTACTTCTGGCATTACATCTGGAGTTGCAACAACTACATCAAAATCAAGCCAACCTTCTTGTATCTTTTTTATGTACTCATCAAAACCTACATAATCAGCACCAGCTTCTTTTGCCTCTTGTTCTTTTGGTCCACGAGTTAATACTAAGACTTTCACTTCTTTCCCTGTACCATGTGGCAATACAACCGTTCCTCTTACCATCTGGTCTGCATGTCTTGGGTCAACTCCTAGTCTTACAGCTACATCAACCGACTCATCAAATTTCGCATTAGCTAATTCTTTAACTAACGCAAATGCCTCAGAAAGTTTATACTCTTTTTTTGTATCAACTTTTGAAATGTTGTTTTTAACTCTTTTACTTACTTTCATGCTCAAACCTATTTTTTATCCTTCTACAGTAATTCCCATGCTTCTTGCAGTACCTTCAATCATACTCATAGCTGCTTCAAGTGATGCTGCATTCAAATCTGGCATTTTCATCAAAGCAATCTCTTTAATTTGCTCTTTGGTTACTTTACCGACTTTTACTTTGTTTGGCTCAGCTGAACCTTTTTCAATTTTTGCAGCTTTGAGTAATAAAACTGATGCAGGTGGTGTCTTCGTGATAAATGTAAACGACTTATCAGAATAAACCGTAATAACAACTGGTATAATTAATCCTGCTTGATTTTGAGTTCTTGCATTGAATTGCTTGCAGAACTCCATAATGTTAACACCTTTTTGACCTAAAGCAGGTCCAACTGGTGGTGATGGATTTGCTTGTCCTGCAGGAATTTGAAGTTTAATATATCCAACTACTTTCTTAGCCATAATTTTCTCTCAAATTTATTTTTCTAATTCTGCTTGAGTGAAATCAATTTCAACTGGAGTTTTTCGACCAAAAATGGAGACCATTACTTTTAATTTTAACTTTTCGCTATTCACTTCTTGAACTGTTCCTTTCATCTTTGCAAATGGTCCATTCGTAATTACGATTGGGTCTCCAACTTTGAATGGTGTTTCAACTCTTTCGCCTTTCTCTTCAGCTTTAATCTTTCCAATAATTCTTTCAACTTCATCAGGATGAAGAGGTTGAGGTTTATTTCTTGTACCGAGAAATCCCATTACAGAAGGAATACTCATTATAATATCAATTATTCTCTTGTCAAGTTGTGCTTCTATTAAAATGTAACCAGGGAAAAAACTTTTGCTTTTACTTTTCTTTTTACCGTCTTTTACTTCAAAAACTTTTTCGATTGGAATTAAGATTTGTTTAATGTAAGGCTGCAAATTCCTAAACTCAATTTCTTTTTCTAAGGCAGTTTTAACCTTATTCTCATGTCCAGAAAAAGTTCTCAACACATACCACTGATAACTCATATTAAAATATTCCCTTGAAAATATTACTTAAAATCTGATCAATGATATAAACAAAAATTGCAAGAATAATACAAGTGATAATAATAAGCTGAGTTGAGCCTTTTAACTCTTCCTGTGTTGGCCAGGTAACTTTTTTCATTTCCCTGACAACATCATTGAAATAATTGATTATTTTTTCTTTCATAATACAATTCCTATCTCTGCACGTCTGGAGGGACTCGAACCCCCAACCTGCGGTTTTGGAGACCGCTGCTCTACCAATTGAGCTACAGACGTAAGATTATTTCGTCTCTTTGTGAGTTGTATGTTTATTACACCACTTGCAGTATTTTTTATACTCTACTCTGCCTGAATGGAGTTTTTTATTTTTTGTAGTTGTGTAATTTCTCCTTTTACACTCTGTACACTCTAAAGTAATAATATCTCTCATTTTCTTTTCTCGCTTTTTTGAGCTTGCGACCGGGATTGAACCGGTGACCTCTTCCTTACCAAGGAAGTGCTCTACCAACTGAGCTACGCAAGCCTGTTCAATTTATCAAATAAAAAAATTTTCCCTTAATGGGAAAATTCTTAAATATTCATTCAATCTGTTACAATTAAAATAAAACGATTAGAGCGGGAGACGGGACTCGAACCCGCGACCAACAGCTTGGAAGGCTGTGACTCTGCCAACTGAGTTACTCCCGCATTAATAAATTCATCTTGTAAATGAACTTTTCTGAGTAATCAGTATTTCAATCGAACTTTTCTTGTGGGTGGCGAGGGATTCGAACCCCCTAAGGCGTAAGCCAACGGATTTACAGTCCGCCCCGGCTCTCCAACTCCGGCGTCCACCCATTTTATCTT
>JAOAHM010000007.1 GCA_026415235.1 Ignavibacteria bacterium
TCAAGATGTAGGTGAAGTAGGAATACCGAATGTGTTGGTAAAACTTTTCGATTGTTCAGATAATTTGCTTGACTCAACTTACACAGATGGAAATGGGAAGTATTTATTCTCAAATCTCCAGCCGGGTAATTACTATGTTAAATTCTTTGCGCCTGACTCATTAAAGTTTACTCTTAAAGATCAGGGCTCAAATGATATGATTGATTCTGATGCAGATGAATTAACTGGTAAGTCAAGTTGTATTTCATTAACTCCTGGAGAAAATAATTTAACTGTAGATGCTGGATTAGTTTATAAACGAGGTTCGATTGGTGATTTTGTATGGAATGATTTAGATATGGATGGAATTCAAGATCCAAATGAACCAGGTCTTGAAAATATAATTGTTAAGCTATACGATTGTGCTGGCAATTTCATCGCTCAAACAGTCACAGATTCTTTAGGTAAATATAGCTTTACGAATCTTTTGCCCGGTTCATACAAGATTGAAGTTGTTCTACCAAATGGATATCAATTCAGTCCAAAGGATCAAGGTTCAGATAATTCAAAAGACTCTGATATAAATTCATCAAATTCACAAAGTGATTGCATCACTTTAAATCCAGGTGAAAATTACGCTGACCTTGACGCAGGAATGCATTTAATTCCACCTCCACCAGTTTGTTCGATTGGCGATAGAGTGTGGTTTGATACAAATAAAAATGGAATTCAAGATGCAAGCGAAACAGGTGTTGCAAATGTTTTGATTAAATTATTTGATTGCAATGGTAACTTAAAAGACTCTACCTATACAGATAATGATGGTTATTATTCTTTCGATAGTCTTGTAGCAGGTCAATACAAGATAAAAGTCATAATTCCTTCAGGATTTACTTTCTCACCGAAAGATGTTGGTTCAAATGATTTACTTGACTCAGATGTAGATCCTTCCACTGGTGAAACATCTTGTATCAATATTGATCCTCAGAATTGTGGTGAGAATGATGTAAAATGGGATGCTGGAATCTATCCAACTCCACCAGCTCCTACTTGTGCAATTGGTGATAGAGTTTGGGAAGATTTGAATAAAAACGGAATTCAAGATATTGGTGAACCTGGTGTACCGTATGTAACAGTTAAATTACTTGATTGCAACGGTCAAGTAATAAATCAAACTCAAACTAATTCAAATGGTTATTATCAATTTACCAATATTCTTGAAGGTAGCTATAAGTTAAGATTTGTATTACCAAACGGATATGCCTTTACATTGAAAGATGCTGGTTCAAATGATTTACTTGACTCAGATGTTGACCCAATAACTGGAATGACAATTTGCTTCCCAATTGAACCACCTTATTGTGATAGTAATGCTAACAAATGGGATGCTGGTATTTACAAAATCAAAGGTTCGATTGGTGATTTTGTTTGGTTCGATGCAAATGGAAACGGAATTCAAGATGCTGGCGAAACAGGTCTTGCAGGAATCACTGTTAAACTTTACGATTGTTCAGATAATTTAATCAGCACAACTACAACCAACTCTCAAGGTAAATATAAATTTGAAGATTTAATGCCTGGCAATTACTATGTGAAATTCATGGCTCCAACTGGATACCTATTCACAATTAAAGATGCCGGCAGTGACGATACTAAAGACTCCGATGCAGATCCATTAACTGGCAAGACAGTTTGTTTCACATTAGCTGCTGGTCAAAACGACATGACTTGGGATGCTGGTTTAAGTGAATGTGTTGTTGGTTACAAAGTCTGTGGTGTTGTCTTCAATGATGTGAATGGTAATGGAATACTTGACTTTGGTGAAGTAGGCATTGAAAATGTTGTTGTTAAACTTTGGGGTACATCAGCTAACTTAATTGCTCAAACAATTACTGATGCTCTTGGTAGATTTGAATTTCTAAATGTTCCTGATGGCGAGTATCATGTTCAAGAAATTGATCCTTATGGATATATTTCTACAACTCCAAATTCATTTAATATCTTTGTCAATGGTCAGGATGTTTGCGGAATTAAATTTGGTGATAAAGTAAAACCAACTCCTGAACCTTGTGATTTAACCAAATACAAAACTTATACTCAAGATCAGTGGTGCCTTGAACCAGCTAAATCACTACTTGAAAATAATTTTGCAACTGTATTTCCAACTGGTTTCGAAATTGGTGGTGAAGGCGCACCTTACAAAGCAATCTTCACTAATGTAAATTCCTTAAAAGCTTTCTTACCACAAATAGGTAATGTTGGTCAATTCTCAACAAATTATGTGAATCCAGCAACAACTTCTGCAGGTGAATTTGCTGGTAATGTTGCAGCTCTTAAGTTAAATGTCGCATTCAACGATGCAGGACTGCTCGGTTCAGCTTCCACAACAAAGATTAAGAATCTCGTAGTTGCTTCAGGTCCACTAAAAGATTATAAAGTATCTGAAGTATTGCTACTCGCAAACATAGCTCTCGGTGGTGGAACAACTCCATTCACAATTCAAGTGTTGAATGAAGCTGTCAAAATGATTAACTACAACTTTGCATGCGATTGCAATTACGGCTTCTTAACTTGCCCAACATTACCAGATACGAGTAGTGGTGGATTTGATGCTGGTGTCGAATCTAATGCAAACCTTGCTGATTTATTGCTTAAGAGATTGACAAAGATTGAATATGGAATGACTACAAAGATTTTAAGAAATCCAAAGATTGCATTCACTGCATCTGTTGGATTGTATGAATTATTACCTCAATTTGGTCCGATGGGTTCAGTCCCAAGAGAAGCAACACCATTTGATATTCTTGGAATTTCAAATGCAACTTCAGCTTATGCAGTTGATTACAATCTCCCACTTGCAAAAGGTGAAGCAAGAATTGCTGGTGTATTTGCTACTACTACTAATCCACCTTACATCTATGAACATACAAAAGCAATTTGTGATCGTTTGATTAATGCTGAATTGAAATCTCTAACTCAAATTAAAATTGGTGAAAACTATTACTTCGCATCAGTAATAGATAAAGTTGAAGAAGGTTACATTGACTACACAATTCAATTCAGCGTTTATGAAAAAGGAAATACCTTTATCGTAGACTCAAGATGGTTAATTGAAGATTATCAAGTACCAAGTGGTGTAACTAACATTTATAACTTCCAAGTATGGGGAAGCAACTTTAAGAATGCTGCTTTCTTAGTCAATCAAATAATTGAACAATTTAAGCAGAGAGGCAATGTTGAATTTATGAATCGTGCTCAAATGCCTCAATTGATGACTTATGTAACAAAAGGAAGATACCTCCACAATGGTTCTGTCGAAATGGTAATTAAGAATGAGAACACTACACCTGATAACATTAGAGTAATTGTCAGATCCCGTGCAACTCAAGGTGGTGAAAAATTTGAGCAAGTTCATACCTACTCACTTAACCCAGGATTGAATTCAATATCTCTCAAAACTGGAATCTTAAGTGATGCGAATATCTATATCATCTCTTCAAACGGATTTAAAGATGAAATCTTTGTGAGTGGTGGTGCATTTACTTTCTTGAATGGACAGAATTCTACTGTTGATAACTTCGATACTAAGTCATATCCAGCTCAAAACTTGAAAGACTATCCAGAAGGTTCACTCGTGCTTTCAGGTGGTGTGAGAATGCAAGGAAGATTGAACGATTGGGTAACTATCTTTAGGTCACTTACTGCCAATACTGCTCCAATTGATTTAAGTGATTATGAAGCAGTTAGATTTACAATAAAAGGTAATGGAATAGTTTGGTTAAGAATTGAACAAGATGGTGTACAAAACTTTAACTTCCACATGAAGAGAATTGTCCTTGATGGAACTGAACAAACACTTACAATTCCATTCAACGAATTTGTTCAGAGAGAAGGTACTACAATGCCACTGGATCCATCAAAGATTAGGAAGATATCTCTTGTTTATGAGAAGAGAGACAATATGAATTTGGTTAACTATGATGTTGAGCTTAAGAACATTGCCTTCTTGAGCAAGAATGGTTCGAAGAAATCTGGTGAGAATGAAATTCCTAAAGAATACAAACTCACTCAAAACTATCCGAACCCATTCAATCCAGCAACAATGATTGAATTCTCAATCGTTAAACCAGAATTCGTAAGTCTCAAAGTGTACAATATTCTTGGTCAGGAAGTTGCAACATTGGTTAATGAAGTTAAGAATCCTGGTACATACTCAGTAAGATTTGATGCAAGTAATTTAAGTTCAGGTGTGTATATCTACAGATTACAAACTGACTCATACTCAGCAACTAAAAAGATGATTTTACAGAAGTAATTCTGTATAAGCTCCTCCCTTCCCGTAGCGTCCCTTTATGGGACGCTTTTTATTTTAAATCGTATTTAATCGAAATTAAAGAGCCACATAAACAAGAATTCTAAATTTCTTTTAAAGACTAAGATTAACCTGCTTGGGAAATTTTTCATTCGATAAAATATTTCAAAGGTAGGAGAGTGATGATGTAATCTAAGTCAAAAATATATTATTAGAAATTGAAGGTTAATTGATTTGGTTTTATATAAATCTGTTTGAATTAGAATTATTCGTTTAGTGAAAAGATTATAACAAAATTAAGTAAATGTTATTTTGTTGAAATGTATTAATTAAGATTATTGGCTTTTTCGTTTCTCAAGATATCCATAAATCTTTTCAAGAAGATAATTGTAAACAATTGCAAGAGTATAACCAATAAAAATTCCAATTAATGCACCACCTAAAACATCTGATGGATAATGAACTCCCACAAAAATTCTTGAAAGAGCCATGAGTGTTGCAACACTAAATAAAATCCATTTGAGATGTTTGTAAAAAAAAGTAAAAAACATTGCAGCAGCAAAGTTGTTCACAGCATGAGAAGAGGGAAAAGAGTAAGAGTCAGTACAACCAACTAAGAGATGAACATTCTCTAACACTTTACATGGTCGTGGTCGTTCAAATAAACTTTTCAATACACTACTACTTAATTGATCCGAAACAATAACCAATAAAATCATTCCAATAGCTAAACCAACTCGGTATCTTCCACCTTTGAATAAAATTATAAACCAAAGTAAAACATAAACCAGATACCAATTCGATACATCCGTAATGAAAGGCATCAATTTGTCAGTGAGAGGATTTGCAAGCGTTCCATTAATGAAGCGGAAGATTGCTACATCAATTGAATAAAGAAAATCAATCATACACTAAGTTGAATTTGTTCTGCCAATGCAAGGAGCTCAATCATTTTATCGTGAATGTGGCCATTAGAAGCAAGAATTTGTGGATTAAAAATGTCGCTTTCTTCACCTTTGAAGTTTGTAACCTTTCCACCAGCTTCTTTTACGAGTAATAATCCTGCTGCAATATCCCATGGATTTAACTTTACTTCCCAAAAACCGTCAAAAATTCCTGCTGCAACATAAGCAAAATCTAATGCAGCAGAACCAAGTCTTCGAACAGCTCTACTATTTTTTGTCATTATCACAAATCTTTCAAAACAAAAGTCTGGATTTTCTTCAACATTATAAGGGAAACCTGTTACAAGTAAAGATTTCTTTATCTCTTTTGTTTTTGATACAGATAATTTTTTACCATTCAAAAAAGCACCTTTGCCTTTTGCAGCAGAAAAAAGATGGTCTCTTGTAGGATCGTAAACTACTCCTGCAATAACTTCATTACCTTTTATCAATCCTATTGAAACCGAAAAGATTGGAAGACCATGGGCAAAATTTGTTGTTCCATCAAGTGGATCAATTACCCACATGTATTCAGAATTTTTAGTCGAACTGGCTCCGCTCTCTTCTGCAAGAATATCAAAATCGGGGAAGTCTTTTAGAAGTGATTCAATTATTAATTCTTCAGATTTTTTGTCAACTTCTGTAACAAGATTTGATTCTTTTGATTTGAAAGAGATTTGTTTTGTTCTTCCAAGGTTCGAAAGAATGTATTTGCCCGCTTCTCGAGCTGCTTTTTCTGCCGACTGCAGATAATCCATATTTATTACTTATCCTCAATTTGTTCATATTTACTCGAAATAAATTTATGAAATAAAAACTATCTCTCCAAAGTATGACTTTTCAAATTAATTATTTATTATTAACTCATTTTTAAGATTTCGTCAAATTCTTCTTTTGTTAAAGGAATGATGGATAGTCTATTTCCTTTTTGGACTAATCTAATATTCTTAAGCTTTGGATTGTTTTTTATCTCTTCAAGAGTGACTGGCTTCTTCAATTTTTTAACGAACTTCACATCAACCATAAACCATGTTGGGTTATTTGGATTACTTTTTGGGTCGTAATATTTATTCTTTGGATCAAATTGTGTGAAATCAGGATATCCCTCTTTTACAACTTCACAAACACCATACACACCTGGCACTTCACAATTGCTGTGATAAAATAAGACTTTGTCTCCCTTTTTGACTTTATCTCTTAGATAGTTTCTTGCTTCGTAATTTCGAACTCCATCCCAAAAAGTTGTTCCGTCTCTTTCTAAGTCATCAATCGAATAAACATCTGGTTCAGATTTGAACAACCAATAATTTTTCATTTTTAACTCCGCAATTAATTCAATACTTAATTTCATTTCGTGATAATGTAAGAATTATAGTTTAAGCTCAAAAAAGTTATCAACAAATTTTTCTTCTTCGTGGTTATAGCTTCTTTCAAGAAAAACTAAATTATTTTGATAATCAACAAGAATAATTGTTGAAGCCCTTGTTCCATATTTTTCACTTTTAATGAAAATAGAAGAGAGCAATCGTTCATATTCCAATCCTACTCCTGTATCAGGTAACAACTCATCATCAAATTGAGTTTGAGTTAGGAGTAGTTCTAATAAATCATTTATCAAATCATTCGAGTTATTGATTATATCCGCAAATCTTAGTTTTGTCCAATGAACTTTTGGCCATGGAACATCTAAAAAACTATTACTCAATCCATGAATTCCTGGAGAAATCAACATAGTTGTATTTTTTACATTCGAGTAATAAAAGAGTTGCTCAAAATTTCCATAAATCAAATTCAATGGATTATATTTTTTTGAATTTGTTAATAAAAAATTTCCAAAATCAGAAAATCTATTTCCTGAGAGATTCATTTTGTAATTATTCATTAAAAAATCTAATGCGAGAAGACCTCTTGACCTTAAACTTTTATCTTCTTTGTAATTGTAAAAGTCACGATAGTTTGTAACTACCACAAAATCACCAGTTGGAATTCCGTCATTTCGTTCAACCGCTACGCCTAACCAAATGCCATTGGACTTTAAATCAATTCCTGATAAGATTTTTGGATTTTCTCCCCAAATAGATGCATTCTTAGTTGGTCGCTCATAAAACTCATCACGGTTGCCTGCAAAGATGAATTTATAATCGGGATGATATTTATGAGCAAAAACAAGTATGCACATTCTAATCTCGTGTATTAAATTTTTTTATTACTGCAAGAACAATGGATTTTGGAAAAATCCTTACCAATTTCGTTCCGAATTTATTTAAAAAACCAGGGATGATGACTCGCTTACCTTTCATTAATCCATCATAACCAATTCTTGCAACTTCTTCTGCTGACATGTAAGGAATTAATTTTGCTCTTTCAAGATTTATATTCTCCATTCGAGCTCTTTTTTGGAATTCTGTTTTTGTTGGTCCAGGACACAATGCTGATACTGTTATACCATAATCTTTAAGTTCCGAATACAAAGCTTCCGAGAAGGAAAGGACAAATGCTTTTGTTGCATAATAAACTGCCATATTTGGTCCTGGTTGAAACGCAGCAGTTGACGCAACATTCATAATCTTTCCAGATTTTCTTTCAATCATTTCAGGAAGAAATAAATATGTAAGGTGAACAAGCGAAGTTATATTAAGTTGTATCATATCAAGCTGAGCTTGCAACTCAAGTTCTTTGAATGGTCCAAGCAATCCAAATCCAGCATTGTTTATCAAAATATCAAGATTGATTTTTAATTTTTTTATTTCATCGAATAATTCTTTAGGAGCTTCTGGTTTACTTAAATCTTTGGCTAAAGTAACTATCTGAATATCTGAATTTTGTAACTCTTCTTTGATTTGATTTAATTTATCTTCACTTCTTGCAGTAAGTATTAAGTTATATTTTTCTTTTGCAAAAATTTTTGCAAGCTCATAACCTATTCCAAATGATGCACCAGTAATTAAAACTGTTTTCATTTTTTCTCCAAATTTGTTATGAATTCTATTATTTTGGTAAAGTTTGATTTAAATTTAAGCAAATTAAATTTTTACATATAAATCAGTATGACAGCAAAAAAGTTCAATCAAAACTTATTTATTATTCTCATCTCAATAATACTAACAGGACTTATATACATTAAAACTGATGTGATGAATTATAATCACAAGCATTTTTCACTTCCGTGGGATCATCACAAATACATTTGGATGGCATCACAAAATTTAGACTTTCACATTGCTCCATTTTGTTGGAGAATATTTGTACCGTTTTTAGCTTCAATACTTCCATTTGATTTGTTGTTGAATTTCAAATTGATTGCACTTATTTCAGTAGCGTTGACAGGTTTTTTTGTTTATAAGATTGGTCAAAAAATTTTTAATGACCATGTTTATTCTATATCGATGATGATAGGATATTTTTCTATAAGTTTTGCTGTTAAATATGTCATCTATGACTTCTGGTTACCAGATGCTTTTGCCATTTTACTAATCACGGCAGGAATTTATTTCGTTCTGATTAAAAATGATTTGGCTTTTGTATTTACGATGACAATTGGTGCATTAACAAAGGAATCAGTTCTTTTTGTTATACCTTTATATTATTCTCTACAAGCAAAAAAAATTTTTGAATTTGATTTGATTAAAAAAACTTTAATCGTTTCTATTTTACCGATACTAATTTTTGTTCTTATTCGAATTTTTATTCCAGCTTATAATTCAGATGAAAATTATCTGCAAACAATACCTTATCACTTAAGATTAGTTCAGTATGAAAGTTCAGAATATAACTTGCAGTATTTGATAAGTGAAGTTGCATTAAAGAAAATAAAAGAGTTTGATTTGTATTTAGTGTATCGGAATACGATTTATACATTTCTGGTTCATTTCCTATTGCTGTTCGTAGGAGTAAATCTAATTAAAGAATGGTTAATAAAGTTTTCCCCATTTATTTTATTGAGTTATCTACAAATTTTCTTTGCAGCAAATGAAGAAAGATTAGTTTCGATTGCTTTCTTACCAATCATATTATCATCAATAAAGGGATTAAGCAAATTATTTGAAAATTTACCATTTAAAAATTTTTCAATTTTATTTTTGAATGCAATTTTTTTCTTGATGGTTCTTTCGTCAGGAATATTTTATGGAGGTTGGCTTATCATCAGACAAGTTTTCGTTATTATTCTATTGTGGGCAATACTAAAATTTATTTCCCTCATCACTAAACATAAATCCAACCAAAATTAAAAATAATTGATCGACTTAATAATTCTTGTGATTTATAAATATCATCTTTGAAAATTATAAAGAGGACTTTTTGCAAATTTGAAAAAGTTGATATTTAAAAATCTCAAATTTTTAAAAATTTCTAAGTTCTATTCTGGCAAATTACTTGCTAATTATTAAATGCTAATAAAAATGAAATTAAGCTAATGATTAAAGATAAACCTAAATATAAGATTAGTGAAGCAGCAAAAATTTTAGGAATTTCAGTTCATACTTTAAGAATGTACGAAAGAGAAGGGTTAATCTTGCCCTTTAAAAAAACTACTAATCAGCGGCTTTACTCCGAAAAAGATATCGAAAGATTAAAGTGCATTAGAAATTCAATCAATGAGAAAAAAATAAGTATCGAAGGAATAAAAAGAATATTTTCTTTAATTCCATGTTGGGCAATTGTTAATTGCT
>JAOAHM010000018.1 GCA_026415235.1 Ignavibacteria bacterium
GGTCATCATGGTGAATTGAGAGCCGTTGCAGAGGTTTATGCTGCAGAAGATGGTCAAGAGAAATTTGTTCATGATTTTATCAAAGCTTGGGATAAAGTAATGAATTTGGATAGATTTGATTTGAGGAAGTAAAACAATTAAAGTTGAAGCCGTCACAAATTTCAGTGACGGCTTTTTTATTTTATGTTCAATTGAATATTTTTATTTGGACAAATTTTTCAAATTGTAATCGTAATCATCTAATTAGGTTTTCTTTATCTACTAAAAATTTCATCAGCAACTTTTTGAGAAATATTGAATCTAAATTGATAGTATGACCAAACTTAGTAATTACCAAAAATTTTTTGTGTTTGTAATTTTATTGGCCTATCTCGGTATTTTTTCTACTAATGTTTTCCATTTCCACAATTACAACCTTTCTATTGAATCAAATCCTGATTTCAAAAAAATTAAAAGTTACTCAAGTTTTTATCACTCACTTGAAAATTGTATCGTTCATTCAACATTTAATTCAATTCATCAAACTTTTATAAGAGTCTCACAATTAAAACCCTTATTAAATTCAAGTGAGCTTATCTTATTAAGTACAACTCAAATCTTTTTATCAGTTCAACTCTCACCAGAAAAACTTCGAGCTCCACCATCTTTTCACTCCTAAGAGTCTATTTTTAATTCAATAAAATTTCAATTCAAATCAATTAATAAAAGAAGGAGTGAAAAAATGAAAAGTTTATCATCTTTATTCGTAAAGGTTATTTTATTCTTTGGATTAACTGTATTAATTATTTCGTGTTCTAAAGATGAACCACTTTCACCTGCGGAAGATCATTTTGAAGCTGAAGGAATGGTTTTTTATCGATCGGGAAATAAGATAGTTGAAATCTTTCGTGGAGTTACAGCAGATACATTTTTTGTCCCAGTGAATGGTTCATTAAATCAAATTGAAGCTAAGTTTCTTAATTCTGAGAGAAAAGTGATTGATCCACCAGATTATAAAAAGAAACCTTTGGGTTGGTCTATAACCGATACTTCGATTGTAGTTGTAAATCAATTAGCAAGTGATGCAGGAAAATATACTTTTCATCTTCAAGGTAAAAAGGCTGGAGTTACGCAGATTGAGTTCTTTGTTCTTCATGAAGGTCATCCAGATTTTCGAAGCGGAAAAATTCCTGTGAGAGTTCGTTGAAAATGCTTAATAAATTTTTTGGTGAATATAAATTTGTTTTTTTGAACCGTCACATTTTTGTGGCGGTTCTTTTGATATTTTCTGTTAAAACAAGCTTTTCTTCAGATTTACCAATTTATGTTTATGGAAAAATCTTGAGTGCCGAAACATCCGAACCAATTGCAAATGCTGTGATTGAAATTATTGGGGAAAAAATTTTTGTTACTTCAAAAAACGACGGCTCATTTTCAATTGGTCCAATTAGCAATACAAAATTTAGAATTAAGATTACTCATGTAGCTTATCAAGAGAAATTAATTGATTTGGAATTAAATAATGAGGAAGATAGAAAACTTGTGATTTATCTTTTCCCAAAAACTTTGAACTTAAATCCAGTTATAATAACAGATAAAAAATCAACGAATACGATTGACGATATTCAAGAATACAATTTGAAACTTTCAAATCGTGCTTTACATCAAAAACTTGGTCAGACTATCGCACACACATTAAAAAACGAAACGGGAATTGCAATTCGCTCAATGGGACCAGCACCATCGAGACCAATTTTTCGTGGGCTTGGTCAGGATAGAATTCTTATCACAGAAGATGGAATGAAAACAGTTGATTTATCCGCAACTTCTCCAGATCACGCAGTAACAATT
The DNA here is from genome assembly GCA_026415235.1 of Ignavibacteria bacterium. Lineage (GTDB taxonomy): Bacteria > Bacteroidota > Ignavibacteria > Ch128b > Ch128b > Ch128b. The sequence goes on from JAOAHM010000018.1 coordinate 1,831, forward strand.
GACCCTTTTAATTCTGAAAGAATTGAAGTTCTTCGTGGTCCAAAAATTTTAACTCAAAGTTCAACGACTATTGGTGGAATTATTAATGTCGTCGAAGAAAATATTCCTGAAGAAATTCACAATGTAATTCATCTTTCTGCGGGAAGTTATTTTGAAACTGTTAATAACGGTTGGCTAACTTCGCTTAAAGTAGGAATACCAATTAAACCATTCCAATTGCAATTCAACTTAAGCAAAAGAAAAACTGATGATGTAAAAATTCCTGCAAGAAAACTAATTAACACTTCATCTGAAAACTTCATTAGTTCAGTTGGATTAAGTTTTATTAAAGATTTCGGTTTCATTGGCTCAACATTTCGAAGCTATTCACTTGATTATGGAATACCAGGTGGTTTTGTTGGTGCTCATCCTTTTGGAGTAAATATCAAAATTTCTAAACAGCAAATTGGTGCTTCATCGAAAATTAAAATTGATGAAAACAACTTTTGGAAATTTGATTTTCGTTATGATTACTATCGTCATAAAGAATTTGAACACAGTGGATTAATTGGTAGTGAATTCCGAATAGTTACAAATTCAGGTAAGATTATTTATGAACATGGTGAAGGGAAAATTTTTCAATCAGGTGAAGTTGGAATTTCATTCGAGCATAGAGATTTTGAAATTGGAGGTTATGTTTTTACTCCACCGAGTTATTCCTTTAATATATCTTCTTTTATTTACGAGGATTTTCATTTTGATAAATTGAACATAGATGCAGGTTTGAGATTTAGCTATGATTTGATAAATCCAAAGGTAAAGAAAATGAGTCCTCGAATTGGTGTAATTGACAAGAGAGAGTTTTTTAATCTTTCAGCTTCAATTTCTCTGATTTATCAATTAAGTGATGTTGTTTTTATAGGTTCAAATTTTAGTCGTTCATCACGAGTTCCAACAATTGAAGAATTGTTTTCAGAAGGACCACACTTAGCAGCTTATTCTTATGAAGTCGGTAATCCGCAATTGAATTCAGAAAAAGGTTGGGGAAGCGAATTTTTTATTTATCACAAATTCGAAAATTTAGATTTCAACTTAAATGTTTTTTACAACCATCTTAATTCATACATAATTCCTCGTAATACAGGACGAATTAATTATCAAACATTTTTACCGATTTATTCGACGCAAGGTGTTAATGCAAGAATTTTTGGATTTGAAGGTTCGGTTAAAATTAAGTTGGTTGATAAAGTTTATTTTCAATCAAGTTTAAGTAGATCGGTAGGAGAATTTTTGAATTCAAGTAAACCACTGCCACAAATTCCACCTTTGAAAGGATTAAATCAGATTTACTACTCAAACGAGAAATTAAATTTTGGAATTTCCAACGAATGGTCATCCGCTCAAAGGCGAGTTGATGAATTCGAAGAACCAACTGCGGGTTATGGAATAATCAATCTATTTGGTCAATCAATTTTTACGATTAATAAGTTTGTAACTGTTTTTTCAATGAATGTTGACAATTTATTTAACAAAGAATATCGGAATCATCTTTCAAGAATTAAATCAGTTTATCCAGAACCAGGAAGAAATTTTCGTTTTACATTAAAAGTTATGTTCTAAGATTATACGATACTGTCGTATAAAATCGGGCAAAATTATACGATGGCATTGTATAGTTGAATTCAATGAAAATCTAAAATGCAATTAATTTTAATTATCTTTGTTAAAACATGGTTTAAAAAAATCCTCAGGCTGAAATGAAACACTTTAATCCAATATTTCTACTACAAAAAACTCACTCACAAAGACTGAAATTTAATTTATCGAATTATGATGACGAAGGAAGGATAATAATTAGTAATTCTTACTTGGCAAGATTGTTTGCTTATCAAGTTCAGACTTTATACAATAAGAGCATTCTACCAGGCAAAATCAATTCACTGGCAATATTAGATGGTTTGTATGATTTTATTATGAATAAATTTGATGATGAATTAAGTCCTAACTCCATTAAAAATTCCTTTGATTTTCTTAAAAAGAAGTTATCACTTTCTGATTTAGAAATTCTCACTAAAATCTACATTAAGAATTTCCCAACAAAGTTGTTTCTAAGTTCAAATCTTTCAGAAGAAAATTTTTTGG
>JAOAHM010000060.1 GCA_026415235.1 Ignavibacteria bacterium
ATGTGGCATATCACCAATAAATTCAGGTTTAGAAGAATCACGCCACACAACTTCAGCCCAATGATTCCAATTTGCAGGAAATTGATACTTCAACATAAAATCTAATAGTTCAAATCCTCTTTCCTTCTGATTTAAGAAAATAAAGGAATTAATGTTTCGCAGTTCGTATGGAGTGAAATTAACAAAATCGTTTTTTTCCTTTCTTTTTTTGATGAATTGATAATACTTCTCGAATGTATTTTTTAATTCGGATTGTGGTAGATACATATTAAAATTAGTTGGGAAGAAAACAATTGAAGTTGATGTTGGATCGAAATCACCGAGTTCAACACAACCTGGAATGTAATCTATTTTGTGATTTGAAATTGTTTTGTTAATTGAGTTTACAAGATTTTGATGAAAATCATCTCTAATTTTTTTGAAATTCTCGTATTCATCTATTGGACTTTTTTAATCGTAATTATCACCCACAATAATTTAGGATTATTGGACTTGGAAAGGTAACTGTTCTTAAGTCCTATTGAAGAGTTTATGAAAGTTATAAAACATCAGTAGATAAATCGAAATTTGAATTGTTTTAATTACTAAAGAATAATCAATTTTAATTTCATGAATTGATACTACTTTATAATAGAAACATGTAACATTACATATAAGTCAGAATTAAATTTTCCCATAAACAGTTAATTAATAAACTTCGAAACGAGCAATAAAAAAATCATTTAATTACTTCACACAAATAATTCTTTTTCTATACCCCCTTTTGATAAATAATTACATCACAATAAATTGTTAAAAAATTATTGCGAATAAATTCGAGGTGACAATATGAAAAAATTATTTCTCTTTATCCTTCTCTTCGCTTTACAATTTTCTTATGCTCAACTAAAATCTCCTGAAGAATTTCTTGGATTTCCAGTCGGTGCTGATTATAAGGTGGCAGATTATGAAACCATTCAAAAGTATTTCAAACATCTTGCTGAAAATTCTAAGATGATTGTTTATGAAGAAATTGGTAAGACAGTTCAGAAAAGAGATATGTTTATGGCAATCATAAGCACAGAAGACAATATCAAAGCTCTTGAAAAGTATCGTGAGATTTCAATCAAACTTGCTGACCCAAGAAAATTAAATGATGAACTTGCAAAACAACTTATTAAAGAAGGAAAGATTGTTGTTCTTGTAACTTGTAATATTCATTCAACTGAAATTGCATCAGCACAAATGTCAATGGAGCTCGCATATAAATTAATTACAAAAACAGCTCCTGAAAAAACAAATCAAGCATTAAATGATGTAATTTTCATTTTAATGCCTTCAATAAATCCAGATGGATTAACAATGGTAGTTGATTGGTACAACAAATATCTTGGAACAGAATACGAAGCAAGTCCAATGCCTTGGCTTTACCATGTATATGCTGGACACGATAACAATCGTGATTGGTTCATGTTTAATCTTCCTGAAACAAAAAATGTAATTGAAATTGCATATCGAAAATGGATACCTCAAATATGGTTAGACCAGCATCAAATGGGAAGTAATGGAGCAAGACTTTTCGTTGTACCTTACAAAGATCCAATCAATCCAAATGTTCATCCATTGATATGGCGTTGGCAAAAAGTAATTGGTGGAATTACAGCATTGGATTTAGAAAAACAAGGATATACTGGAGTTATCGATCAAGCTATCTTCGAAGGATGGTGGCAAGGACCAGCAAGTGATTGTGGACTTTGGCATAATCAAATTGCATTGCTATCTGAGATGGCAAGTTGCAACATTGCAAGTCCAATTTATATTGACCCATCAGAGATAAAAGCAACTCCTGAACTTACTACTTATGATATAAGAACAAACTACCCAAATCCGTGGAGAGGTGGATGGTGGAGATTAAGAGATATTGTTAATTATGAATTAGCTTTGACATATAGTTTAATTGAAACTGCTTCTCGATTCAAAGAAGACATTCTCTTCGATTATTATTTAATGGGTAAAGATGCAATTGAAAAAGGGAAGCAGGGAAATCCTTTTGCTTACATAATTCCAAGAAATCAAAATGATCCTGTAACAGTTTCTAAGATGATTGAAATTTTACAAATCGGTGGTGTTGAAGTTCATTATTCTAACAAAGATTTTAAAATTGATAATGTAATCTATCCCGCCGAAAGTTACATTGTTTTTCTTGCACAACCTTATGGAAGATATGCGAAAGATTTATTCGAAGAACAATTTTATCCTGATTTAAGAAAATCTAAAAAAGAACCACCATTGCAACCTTATGATGTTGCAGGTTGGACATTGCCTTACCTTATGGGAATTAAATTTTATACAATCAATAAACCATTTGAATGTGAAGCTGAGTTGCTGAAAGATGCAAACTATCCTGATGGAAAAGTTATTTCAAAAATTGGGAAATATTTTATTGCGAAATCAGGATTGAACAACAATAGTATCTTAATTAATCGTTTGCACAAAGATAAAATTCCAGTTTATTGGAACACAGAAAAAATCTTCGTTGATGGAAAAGTTTACAATCCAGGTTCAGTTATCTTTCCAATTAATCAACAATCAATAAAACTTGTTGATAAATATGCAAGCGAACTTCATTTAGAAATAAATTCTGTGCAAGATTTGGATACAAAAATTTTGAAAGAAATTAAAAAAGTTAAAGTTGGACTTTACAAACCTTTCACTGCAAATATGGATGAAGGTTGGACAAGACTTCTACTCGAAAATTTTGAGTTTGATTTTGTTTCAATGGAAAACAAAGATTTTAAGATGAAGAGATTAAAAGATAAGTTTGATGTGATAATTATTCCAGATATGAGTTCAGATTTAATTAAAGAAGGAAAATTTACTGGTGAAAGAGCGAGATTTAATCGTCCTAAACCACCAGAGTATGATAGCGGAATTGGCAAGATTGGTGTTGAAAATCTTAAAACATTTATTGAAAAAGATGGTGGAACTTTAATTGCACTTGGCGAAGCATGTAACTTTGCAATTGAAGATTTAGGATTAAGAGTTACTAATGTTTTAAAGAATTTAAAGAACGATGAATTTTTCTGTCCTGGTTCTTTGATTAGAATTTTAGTTGACAACACAAATCCAATTGGGTATGGATTTGAAGAAGAGGCTATAGCATTCTTAAATAACAATCTTGCTTTCCAAACAACAATTCCATTTGGTCAATACGATAGAAGCATCATTGCAAGATTTCCAACGAAAGATTTATTAAAGTCTGGATTTTTATTTGGTGAAGATAATCTGTACAATCGTGCAGCAATTGTGAATGTGAAACAGAAAAAAGGAAATGTGATTTTATTTGGAGTGAAAGTTCAAAATCGTCATCAAACTTTTGGAACATTCAAGTTTTTGTTTAATGCAATTCATGCATCAGGTTTGAATTGAGAACATTAAAATTCAAGTGGTCAGCTCGTAAATCAAAGCTGACCACTTTTTTATTTTCACTCTACTTTATAATCAACATACTTATCAGGAATTTTATCAAAAGAGTTTTTATCCTTCACATAAAAATCAAACCACTCCATCGTACGAATTGCAAAATCAAGTCGTGATTGTGTTCGAGCATTTCCATGTCCTTCACCAGGATAAATTATCAATCGCACTGGTGCTTGATTTAAAATTTTCAATGCTCGATACATTTCCATTGATTGAGTTACACTAACTCGTGGGTCATCTTTACCATGAAGAATTAGCATTGGTGTTTTACAATTCGTTGCATATTTCAATGGACTTCTATCCCACACTAAATCAAAATCTTCCCAAGACCAAATTCTCCAATGAACATAATAATCTTCATACGGAATATCAGTTGTTCCTCTTTTCGAAATTTGATTTGAAATTCCAACAAACATCACTGCAGCAGCAAATCTATCTGAATATTTTGTTGCACCCCAAGCGGAGAAATATCCACCATAACTTCCTCCGCCAATTCCAACACGCTCTTTGTCAACTAATCCTTTATTAATCAAATAATCAATTCCATCAATCACATCATCAAATTCTTTTCCACCTAAATCTTTCTGTCCCATTTTCGAAAACTCAACTCCCCTTCCATTACTTGCTCTATAATTTGGCATGAAAACAAAATAACCACGAGCAGCAGCCATTTGTCCCCAACTTCCATAACTTGTAACCCAACCATTTTGATCAGCTGCTTCTGGACCACCGTGAACATTTACAATTAATGGATATCTTTTACCCTCTTCGTAATTCAAAGGATAAATCAAAACTCCTGTTATTTCCAGTCCATCTCTTGCATTGTATCTTACTTCTTCCTGACGAGCAAATTTAACTTTATCAAGCCATGGATTTACATTAGTCAATCGTTTGAATTCACCTTTTTTTGTGAATAAATAAATTTCATTCGGATGATTGAATTTATTCAAGACTAAAATGTAATTGCCTGAATTCTTATCATAAATTACTCGCCGAATTACTGTGTTTGCTGGAGTAACTAACTTTCTTGATTTATCAGTAAGTTTTTGTTCACTTAATGGAAGATAAACTCCTTCTTCAGCAGTGAAGAGCAATGTTTGCGAATCTTTCCAACCAACCCAATTAACTGTACCTTCAAACTTATCAGAATAATTTCTTAGGTCAGAAAATTTTTTCCCTTTATTCGGAACTTCAACAACATACATACTACTCGATGCTGGATCGTAAATATCAACCGCAGAATTGAAGACCAAATATTTATCATCAGGACTGAATTCAAAATTTCCAAGTTTACCAGGATTATCAATCAACAATTCTTTTTTATTTGTTGTTAAGTCAATCAAATGAATTCGTTTAAACATATAACTATCATCAACCAAATTTCTCGGAGCAATTGCAGCAGCAATGTATTTGCCATTATTTGAGACAACAAAGTCGAAAACAGTACAGTCACTTGTAATTTGTTCTGATTTTTTCTTTTCTAAATCATACTTGTAGAGATTAATGTGTTGCCAATCTTCTTCGTAAATAATTTGATTAAATCCTTTTCTCGTGAGATTACGAACTTTTTCTGGAACAGGATTTTGTGCAGTGAAATAAATTATCTTTCCATCTGGAGAAAATTTGAATTGCTGAATGCTCTCACTCCATTCAAATAGTTTATATTTTTCTCCACCATCAACTGGAATTGCATAAACTTGTGTTGCTTTATCTTGATCAAATCGTCCAGTGAATACAATTAATTTTCCATCAGGTGAGAAAGATATGTTGCCAACACTTACTTTCCCTGTTACGAATGGTCGTTGATTTGTTCCATCACTGTTCATTACATAAAGTTCACGATATGAAAATCCTGGTTCATCGTTAACATCTCTTGGAACAATCACGGTATATGCAATCAATTTACCATCTGGTGAAAGTGAAACTTCACCGACTGATTTTATTTTTACAACATTGTAAGGAGTTATGATTGTGTCTGATTGTGAATAAACTGAAACAGAAAATAGAAGAAGTAAAATTAATTGTATAAAAAATGATTTTCGAAATTTCATAGTTCACCTCTTTATTTGTTTAAGAATAAATTAATTTCTTCTCTTACTCTCTCTAAGTTACAATTTACAGAAAGATGTCCACAGTTATCATCAAGAATTAAAGTTTTACAATTCATAATCTTTGCAAATTCAATTGCCGATGAAGGATGAAGAATGTGATCTTGAGTAGCAATTATTAAAAATATTTCTGCTTGAATGTGAGATTTCAAATCATTTTTAGAATTAAATCCACTGGAGATGTCATGTGAAATCATTGCACGAAGTTGATAAAGATAATCGTAACTATTCCAATATGTTGGTGCATCTTTGTCAAAACTTTTAAGTATCTCATCGAATTTTTCTCTTGGATTATTCTGAACATACCAATCAGGAGTTCTTGCAACGAGTTGAGTTAGCATATTAATTGATTTGAAAATTTCTTTCTCACTCATTCCACATTGATGTGCAGAAGTTATTAACTGTTCACGAGTTGACCACAACAACATATCATAAGAACTTGACCAAGGAGTTGGAACATAGGCTACAACTTTTTGAACAAAATTAGGATAGGATACTGCAAGTTGAAGTGACTGCATACTTCCCATTGAACCGCCAATTGCTGCATAAAGTTTTTTGATACCAAATTCTTCAGTCAAAAGTTTATACTGAGTTGCTACAATATCTCGCATTGTAAATTTTGGAAATTTTTCATTTCGTTGTTTTAAACTATTCGAAGGTGAAGTTGAAATTCCATTTCCAAGTGCATCAACACAAATGATGAAATAATTTGTCGAGTCAAGCAATTTGTTTTTATCATCTTTTCCGCCAATCAGATTCCCGAGCATTTGACTTGTTCCACCAAACCATGTAGAGTATAAGACTGCATTTGATTTTTCTTTGTTCAATTTTCCAAATGTTCGATAACCAATTTTACAATCATAAACTGTATCGCCACTTTCAAGTTTGAAATTTCCAAGCTCAAAAAATTTTTGTTGCGACCAAAGACTATTGAATAAGAAACTCGTAACGATTAATAGTAATCTTAAGTATTTCATTTTCATTCTCATTTATTGTGATATTTCTTTTCACCTGCTTCAATTCTTATTTGAATAAAATCTTCTTCTCTTGGAATTGCGCAGGAATAAATTGGAGTGTAAGCACAGTATGGATTGTATGCTTTGTTAAAATCTAAAGTGTATAAGTAATCAGGATCAGGATTTTCTTCTTCCACATCCAAGTAACGACCCACATCATAAGTTTCTTCGCCCGTTGTCAAATCTCTAAACCAAACAGCGAGATAATTTTTCAGATATTCTTTACCTTCTTTGATTGAACTTTCAGGATATTTATACACATTAATCTTATGTGTTTTGCCTTTGTATTGAAATTGAAAATAACCGTATTTGATTTGGGTTCTTTCTTCACCTTTTGTTCCAAGAACAATTACAGTTTCAGGCAGAGCGTAACGATACAATTTCGATTTGAAAACAAAATCTGGATTGACTTCAAAATATTTCAAACCAGTAAACTTAACTGATTTATCTCGATTAAATGGCGAATTTGGATCATATCGGAATGATGAATCTTTTCTTGCTCGATATTCTTCGATTTCTTTTAAATATTCAGGATTGATTTTTTTATTTGAACAAGAAATAAAAATCAAAGCTAAAACCAAGTACAGAAAGTAAACTCTCATTTGAACTATTCTCCTTTCGTTGAACATATGCACTTAAATTGTAATTAATAATCAGGCAAAGATAAAAATCTTAAAAGAATTTATATGACAAAAATTTATGATTACTATAAAAAAGCATTCAAAAAAATTTTTATCAACTCTTAAATGATTACTTGGAGGAAACCTAACAAATAAATGCTTAGAAAATTAATGAGAAATGAGCACAAGAGCTTCGGTTAAAATTGAAAACATAATCTCCAAAATCTTGAATTAGACAAAAAGTATTATTAATGAAATCGAAAAAACATAATTCCACTAACATTTATCATCAATTTATTAATTTACATTTCGAAGAAAATATTTTGAGTTTTATAATTGTTCAATTGAATAATTATTTTCACTTCAAAAAAATTCATTTCATAATTTGAATAAAATTTAGAGAGGTTAAAATGAAATTTGAAAGGTCAGCAGGAATTTTATTACATCCAACATCACTACCGTCAAAATTTGGAATTGGAGACTTAGGACCAAACGCTTTTCGTTTTATTGACTTTCTTCACGAGACAAAACAAAAACTTTGGCAAATACTTCCACTTGGTCCAACAAGTTTTGGAGATTCACCATATCAATGTTTATCTGCTTTTGCTGGAAATCCACTTCTGATTAGCTTAGAAAAATTAGTAGAAGAAGGTTTTGCTCCAAAAGAACTTCTTGAAGATACACCTGAATTTCCAGACGATAAGGTGAATTACGGTGATGTAATTGAATACAAGTTTGAAGCTTTAGAAAATATTTTTTCATTTTTCAAAAAAAATTTAAATCCAAAATTCAAAGAAGAGTTTGAAAGATTTTGTGAAACCGAAAAAAATTGGTTAGAAGATTATGCTTTCTTTGTAGCTTTGAAAGATTACTTTGATGGCAAACCTTGGAATGAATGGGAAAAGGAAATTTCTCAAAGAAAACCTGAAGCTATAAAATACTTCCTCAATAACTTAAAAGACGAAATTGAGTATCATAAGTTCATTCAATTTATTTTCTTCAAACAATGGTTAGAATTAAAAGAATATGCTAACTCAAAAGGGATAAAAATCATAGGTGATTTACCAATTTTCGTAGCTTTTGATTCAGCAGATGTTTGGGTTCATCGCGATTTATTTGAAGTAAGTGAAAGCGGTGAACCATTGTTTATTGCTGGTGTTCCACCAGATTATTTTTCACCAACAGGACAAAGATGGGGAAACCCGCACTACAAATGGAATGAAATGAAAAAAGATGACTACAAATGGTGGAGAGAAAGAATTGCGTCTTTGCTTAAAGTAACTGATATAATTCGTATAGATCACTTTCGTGGTTTCTACAACTACTGGAAAATTCCTGGTAATGCACCAACTGCCGAAACTGGTGAATGGGTTCTTGGACCTGGCGAACATTTCTTCTCAACACTCGAAAAATATTTTGGTAAACTTCCAATCATTGCAGAGGACTTGGGGATTTTAGTTCCAGAAGTTTATGAATTGAGAGATAAATTCAATTTCCCTGGAATGAAAATTCTCCAATTTGCATTTGGAACAAATGGAGAAAAAAAATTTTTACCACATAATCATGTAAAGAACTGTGTTGTTTACTCTGGCTCACATGATAACGATACAACTTTAGGTTGGTGGAATTCAATTCAAAATGATGGTACAGACACAAAAGAATTTTTCTTAACATATTCTGGATCAGACGGAAAAGATATTTGCAAAGATATGATTCGTTTAGCTTACTCTTCAGTTGCGGATATTGTGATTATTCCATTACAAGATTTCTTAAGACTCGGTTCAGAAGCAAGAATGAATTTTCCTGGCAGACCTGATGGTAATTGGGCTTGGCGTTTTAAATGGGAACAAATTTCAGATGAATTGAAAAATGAAATAAAATATTTCGTGGAAATCTTTGAGAGATAAAATCAATTTTTTTGTTGAAACTCTTAATTTGAAAATTAATTGTTGAATTACATTGTATCTTTCAATTAAGAATTTTCAATAGTTGATATAATTTGAGAGATTATTGTAAGAAGATTTACTTAAAGCGATTTATTACTTCTTCAACTTCACATCAAAGTTTTTTAGATACAAAGGCTCGAGGTAATCGTAATTTTCGCAAAGATATTTTTGTGGATTTTGCTGAACGATTAATGCGCCAAAGTATGCATCATTTTCAAGAGGTACGATTTCTACATTATTTATTTCATTCATCAATAATTGAGCATACTTTTTTTCTGAAATAATAAAATCAAAGTTATGAGAATGGATTTTAAGTTCATCTAATTTCATCAACTCAAAAACATCAAGTTGAGTAAATTTTTTTTCTAACACTTGAAAAGCTCCAAAGTAAAATTCATTTTGTCTTGAATGTATCACTACTGCTACTTTACCATTAATATTTTTTTCATTTATTCCTCTGTATAGCAATTCTTCAAAATTTGTGTAGCCATATAAGTTAACTTTTGCTCCGAACACAATACCTTTTGCAGTTGCAAGTCCAACTCTCAAACCTGTAAATGAACCTGGACCTAAATTCACACAAACACCATCAAGTTCTGAAAATTTTAGTTTTAAACTTTCCATCAACTCTTTAATTTTAATTGAAATAAGTTCAGCATGTCTTCGATTACCTTCCGAAGAGAAAGAATTTAAAATCTTATCATCTTCTACTATTGCTAAACTTAAAATATCTGAAGCTGAGCTAATACTTAATAATTTCATTTTTCTTCAATAACAATTCTTCGTTGATTTTCACTTTCACCGAATTCAATATTTACTTCTATGTGATTCTCAGGCAAAATCTCTGCAAATAAATTTGCCCACTCAATTAAACAAATACTTTGGTCATTAAAGTAATCTTCGTAACCAATATCATAAAGCTCTTCGATATCCTTAATTCTATAAAAATCAAAATGATAAATTACATACTTACCATTATATTCATTGATAATTGAGAAAGTAGGACTAAGAGGATTTTGTTTTGCTCCCAAACCTTCACAAATACCTTTTACAAAAATTGTTTTACCACTACCGAGATTACCATTCAGTGCAACAATATCACCAGGTTTCAATTCTTCAGAAAAGTTTTTTGCAATTATCAAAGTCTCTTCGGTTGAGTTAGATATGAATTCTTTTCTTTTCAATTTTAATCCATCAAGATTTTGGTTCTAAAGTAATCACAGGTAAAATCATTTCTTCCATCGAAATACCACCATGCTGAAAAGTATCTCGATAAAGATTTAGATATTTACTATAATCAGTAGGATAAACGAAATAAAAATCTTCTTTCGCAATAATGTAGCTTATTGCAATTCCTCTTTTTGGTAATTTATAATCTTCAGCGTTTCTTATGTAAATAGCTTGTTTTTCATCCGCTTTTAAGTTCCGACCAAATTTATAACGAAGATTTGGGAGAGCTTCTCTATCGCCAAGAACTTTTGCTCCATGAAGACATCTTACACTTCCGTGATCTGTGGTTATTACTATTCGTGTTTTTTTACTTGACGATAATGTTCGCAAAGCTTTCAACAAAGAAGAATGATTGAACCAACTCTTTGTTAATGAAAGATATGCTTGTTCATTTGGTGCAATTTCCTTGAGTATTGTCGAATCAGATCTGGAATGAGCAATCATATCAAGATAATTTACAACTACTGCAACGAGATTGTGGTCAATTAATGAAAGAATATTTTGTTCAAAATTTTTTCCATATTCAGGGTCAATCAGTTTGATGTACTTTAAATCATTTTTCAAATAGACTCTTTTTCTTTCAAGTAACTTTTCTAAAAGTTCTTTTTCATAACGATTATGAGAAGTCTCGTCATCATTTGCATGAGTCCAAAGTTCGGGATAATATCTTTCGATTTCCGATGGAAACATTCCAGAGAAAATTGCATTTCGTGAATAAGGAGTAGAAGTTGGAAGAATTGAATAATATGAAAACTTCTTTATGTTGAAATGTGGTCTAAGAGCATCCTCCATCACCAACCATTGGTCATAACGCATACAATCAAGTATAAAGAAAAATACATTATATCCTTCTTTCAATAGAGGAATGACTGATTCCTGAACAACCTCAGTAGAAAGCAATGGTCTATCTTCAGTGGAGTTAATCCAACTTTTGTAATTTCTTTCGATGTATTTTGAGAATTCTCTTCTTGCTTCACGCATCAAATCATCAAGAGTAGTTTGAAGTTCGAGTTCGGGATGTTCTTGTAATTCAATTTCCCAATTAATCAGCTTAAGATAAATTTCAATCCATTCATCCCATTCTGGTCCTTCCATTAGTCGTCTTGATATATAATTAAAATCTTGTAAATAATCTTTTGAGACATATTGAGCAGAAATGTTTTTACCTTCAAGAAATTTTTTGCAGACCAAAAGAATTTGATTTGGTTTTACTGGTTTCAAGAGATAATCACTAATTTTGCTTCCAATTGCCTCTTCCATCAACGCTTCTTCTTCATTTTTAGTGATCATAACAACAGGAATGTTAGGATTTATCTCTTTAATTTTTGAAAGTGTTTCAAGTCCGCCCATTCCCGTCATCATCTCATCGAGCAGTATTAGGTCATATTGATTTTCTGAAATCATTTCAAGTGCATCTTCACCATTCGTAGCAGTATCAACAGCATAACCTTTTTCATTCAAGAAGAGAATGTGAGATCGTAAAAGTTCAATTTCATCATCAACCCAGAGTAACTTTCCCTTGTTCATATAATCACCAAAAATTTTTCTCAATTAAAAAATTTTCTGAATAACCACATGAGTAATGATAAGAATATGCTCAATAAAATCATCGAAGTGATTGGAAAATAAAATTTAAAGTTAGGTTTATCTATGACAATATCACCAGGTAATCTGAAAAGAGGTATTTTGCTTAAAAGTGGAAATAGAAGTCCAATCAAAAGAAAAATAATTCCAACAATGATGAATATCTTTTGAATGTTCATCTATTCGACCTCAATTAAATCGTTTTGAAAATGAGCGGTTCATCAAGTGGTTTATCGTCAGTGATTTCAATTGCGTTCAAAAATTTATTAATAAAGTATTCGTGATTTTCTTTATCAGTTCTAATCTCAGCAATTATATCACCAGATTTAATTTCATTTCCGATTTTTTTGTAGAAAATAAATCCTGCTTTTGGGTCAATAGTATCAGTATATTTCATTCTACCAGCACCGAGTTCAATTCCAAGCATTCCAATTTCAAATGAATTTATTTTATTTAAGAATCCTCTTCGAGTAGCTTTTACTTCTAATTTGAATTTTGGTTCAGGATATTTTTCAAGATTTTCGATATAGCTTATATCACCAGATTGACTTTCAACTATTTCTAAAAATTTTTGATAAGCTTTTCCATTTTCAATCAACTTTTTAGATAACCTAATTCCTTCATCAACCGAAGGAGCTTTTTCACCAAGATAAATCATCGTGCCAGCTAAAATATGACAAAGCTCAGTAAGCTCATTGTGAACTTCATTCTTAAGTATCTTAACAGATTCGTAAACCTCCAACCAATTTCCCACAAAATTACCAAGCGGTTGATTCATGTTTGTTATATATGCAATTGTTTTTACTCCAAATGCTTCTGCAATATCTTTTAGATTTTTTGCAAGATTTTCGGAGTCTTCTAATGTTTTCATGAATGCGCCATTACCAGTTTTTACATCTAATACTAATCCATTAATTCCTTCAGCAAGTTTTTTACTCATAATACTTGCACAAATTAATGGAATTGATTCAACTGTACCTGTTACATCTCTCAATGCATAAATTTTTTTATCGGCTGGAGCAATTTCTTTTGTTTGACCAATCAAACACACTCCAATTTTTTCAATCACATTTAGGAATTCTTCTTTGGAGAGATTTGTCCTAAAACCTGGAATTGATTCTAACTTATCCAATGTTCCACCAGTATGCCCTAAACCTCTTCCACTAATCATAGGTACAACTACACCAGCAGCTGAAGCAATTGGTGCAATAACAAGAGAAGTTTTATCACCTACTCCACCAGTTGAATGCTTGTCAACTTTCTTCCCATGAATTAATGATAAATCAAGGACTTCACCACTATAAAGCATAATCTTCGTTAAAGCAACAGTTTCTTCAGAAGTCATTCCACGAAAGTAAATTGACATTAAAAAAGCAGACATTTGGTAATCTGGAATTTCTCCGCTTAAAAATCCGTTTATAAAAAATTCAATTTCTTTTTCGGATAGATTTATTCCATTTCTTTTTTTGATGATGAGTTCAACAGGATTCATATTAGATCATGGATTAGTTTGACATTTTGATTTGAGTTTGTTGTTCTTCAAGCCTGCGGATGACTTTTTCAAAAAATTGTTTCCATTTTTCTGTATCTGAGTTATAATACTCTAAAGTTTTTTGAACCATAAAATTGTTTACATTGTACTTATTGTAAATAGAATCTCGAGCTTTAATGAAAGCAGTATCATTTCCACGATAAATTTCTTTTGCAATAAGCAAGTCAGCATAGATTTGAACAAAATTTTCTTCTTCAATTCGAATGTTTGATTTACAATTAAAAGACAAAAAAAGGACTACTATTAAAAAGATGTAATATCTCATAAGCTGAACTATAATTTTTTACTTGCCTCAAATAAAGTTCTTTTTTCTTTCTCGGTAAGACTTTGATAACCGTATTTACTGATTTTATCCAGAATTCTATCAATTTCTTCTTGATCGAAATCGTCTGTTGACTTTTGTTCTTCTTCTATTTCATAATATTCAACATCTTGATATTTGGATTTATAAGATGAATAAGATTTGAAACTTCTTCCATAAAACAATTTATCAATCGCACTATCTAATGACCAATTGAAATTTTTCTCAACAAGTATATAAATCAAACCAATTAAAGCTCCACCAATGTGTGCTAAATGAGCAGTTAATGATAAATCACCAACCGAAAAGAATTCTAAAAGTATCATAAATCCGATTAAATACATCGCTGGAATTGGAATGAAGAAGTAAAGATAAATTGGTCTTCTTGGAAAATAAATTGCGAAAGCCATAAGCAATCCATAAATTCCACCAGAAGCACCAACCGTGGGACCAACCGAATGTTCAAAAATAGGTGCCAAAAACAATTGAGTTAATCCAGCACCAATTCCACAGGTCAAATAATAAATCAGAAATTTCTTCGAACCCCAAAGATTTTCTAATTCCGTTCCAAACATCCACATATAAAGCATATTAAATAAAATATGAGAAAAACTTCCATGCATAAATTGGAAAGTAATTAACTGCCAAGGCTTAAACCCTTCACCGAGTGGCATTAAGGCAAAATATTTAATTAAATAATCTTCAAAGGAAATTGCCCTTCCAAAATCATCCGTAAAATAAAATTGACCAATAAAAACTTGAATAAGAAAAACTATTCCATTGATAATCATCAAATATTTTATAACTGGTGGAAAAAATGAAAATCCACCAAACATCCTTGGACGATAATATCTATCGTTAAATGACATCTCTTTTCCTCATTTTCATAAATAAAAATAATGAAAAAATTGTAAATAATAATCTAATTAAGTTTTCAACAAAGTAAATTATTCAAAAATTTATTTGAATGTTGAACTCTCGTAAAAAATCTTTTGCTGTAGCAAAATTCTAAATTGAGTATGTAATTCATATTGAGTAATTTTGCAATGGATGATTAACAATAATTTTTTTCTACATATTAATATTCACAGAGCCCACCAACTCGCAAGTAAAATGTTAATTAAAACTAAATTGAGGTAAGCCATGACTGAATACGCACAAAGAGTGCTAGCCGAAGTTAAATCAAAAAATCCAAATGAACCTGAATTTCATCAAGCGGTTCAGGAAGTATTCGAAACACTCACACCCGTTCTGGAAAGACATCCCGAATATGAAGCTTTAAAAATACTCGAACGAATGGTAGAACCAGAACGAGTTATTATTTTCAGAGTCCCTTGGCAGGATGATCGAGGTGAAATTCATGTTAATCGTGGTTTCAGAGTTGAAATGAATAGCGCACTCGGTCCTTACAAAGGCGGGTTAAGATTTCATCCATCAGTTAATTTGGGAATATTAAAATTCTTAGCGTTCGAACAGGTTTTCAAGAATAGTCTTACCACATTACCAATGGGCGGTGGAAAAGGTGGCTCTGATTTTGACCCAAAAGGAAAGAGCGATAACGAAATAATGCGTTTCTGCCAAAGTTTTATGACCGAACTTTTCCGTCACATTGGTCCAGATACAGATGTTCCTGCTGGGGATATTGGTGTTGGAACACGTGAAATTGGATATCTCTTTGGTCAATACAAAAGAATTAAAAACGAATTCACTGGTGTTCTAACAGGTAAAGGAATTAATTGGGGTGGCTCATTAATTAGACCAGAGGCTACTGGTTATGGTGTTGTTTATTTCACGCAAGAAATGTTAAAGACTCGTGGAGAAACTATTGAAGGTAAACGAATTGCTGTATCAGGTTTTGGTAATGTTGCTTGGGGTGCAGTTAAAAAAGCTACTGAACTTGGTGGAATAGTAGTTACACTTTCAGGACCAGATGGATTTATTTATGATGAAGATGGAATTAAAGGTGAGAAAATAGATTTCATGTTAAAAATGCGTGCAAGTGGTAGAGATATGGTTAAAGATTACGCAGATGAATTTAAAGTGCCTTACTATCCTGGAAAGAAACCTTGGGGCGTTAAAGTTGATATTGCTCTACCGTGCGCAACACAAAATGAAATTTTAGAAGATGATGCAAAAGAATTAGTTAAGAATGGATGCATTTGCGTTTGTGAAGGTGCAAACATGCCAACTACAATTGAAGGTTATCATGTATTCAAAAACGCAGGAATTCTTTATGCACCTGGAAAAGCATCAAACGCTGGTGGCGTTGCAGTATCTGGATTAGAAATGACACAGAACAGTATGAGATTGCCTTGGCCTAAAGAAGAAGTAGATAACAGACTACAACAAATTATGAAAAACATTCACGATACATGTTTAGCAACTGCTGAAAGATTTGGTGTTCCTGGTGATTATGTAGCTGGTGCTAACATTGCAGGATTTTTGAAAGTTGCAGATGCAATGATTGACCAAGGTTTGGTCTGAAAAAATTTTTTAATTCCCTAACAAGTCACCGAGACAATTCTTGTTTCGGTGACTTTTTTATTTTTAATTATCACTTACCATAAAGAATTGAAAAATCTTAGATAAATGTTTCAAAGCCAAAGTTTTTTAAACTTTAATCTTTCGAAGATTAAAGGTTAAGAATACCATTATAGTATGATAGAAATAAATTTTTCCTCAATTACAAAAAATTATTTTGGAGCGCCTCCCCTAATATTAATGCTTAAGATAAGATTTTAATTTGAGTTCTTGTTTTTTATAAAATTGATTATACGATAGTAAAAATGCTCTTTAATAAAATATTTCTATAAAAAATTTAATTAATCAGATTTATGGAGTGAATTATTTTTTCTAAAACAAAAAAGCCGTTACAATAATTGTAACGGCACAAATCTTCGAAATGAAAATCTTTATCAAAATGAATTTTTCAAGAATTCAATCAATAGTCTTACACCATATCCAGTCATAGTCTTTGACATATAAGGGATATTATCTTCTTGAAAAGCTGGACCAGCTATATCAAGATGAGCCCATTTATAACTCTCATCAACAAATTTTTCGAGGAAGCAAGCAGCAGTTATTGCACCAGCCCATCTTCCTCCAACATTTTTAACATCTGCAAAGTTACTTTTAATTAGAGCATGATAATCGTCCCAAAGTGGTAAGCGCCAAACTCTTTCTGATGTAACATTGCCAGCTTTGGTTAGCATCTCAGCAAGTTCATCCGAGCGAGTGAAAAGCCCTGCAGCATATTGACCTAATGCAACAACACATGCCCCAGTTAAGGTTGCAAGATCGACTACAATTTTTGGATTATATCTTTTAGCATATTCGATTGCATCAGCTAAAATTAATCTTCCCTCTGCGTCGGTATTATCAATTTCAATAGACTTGCCTGAAGCAGTTCTAATAATATCGCCTGGTTTCATGGATTTGCCAGAAGGCATATTTTCAGCAAGTGGAGCAAGGGCAACAAGATTAGTTTTCAACTTTAATTCAGACGCTGCAAGAAGAGTCGAAACAACCGCTGCTGCACCAGACATGTCACCTTTCATTTCCCACATTCCTGAAGCTGGTTTTAAACTAATTCCACCAGAATCAAAAGTAATTCCTTTACCAATTAAAACATTTATATCTTTTGATTTTGGATTTCCGTTGTATTCTAAAATTAAAAAATACGGTGGGTTATCACTTCCTTTCCCAACTGCTGTAAGACCTCCCATTTTTAATCTTTTTATTTCATTGAAATCCAAAATTTTTACTTTAACAGATTTATTCTTGCTTGCCTGTCCTTTTACAATTTCTGTAAATCTTTTCGGAGTTAATTCATTTGAAGGTTTGTTTTGTAAATCTCGAGCGAAGTAAACATACTTCATTAATACTTCAGTAAAATTGAAAACATCAAGAAGTTTTTCGTCACTAACTTCAGGGTAGTAGACCATTGTAACTACTTGAGTTTTTTCATTTTTGCTCAAGTATTCATCGTATTTATAATCACCTAACTTGAATCCTTCTAAATATGTTTGCAAGTAATATTCATGAGTTTTGAAATAACAGTTAATTTCTTCATCGCTTAACTCAACTGGTAAGATTAAAGTATTTCCAATTTTGAGTTTGTTTATTTCTCTTATCAGATTTGTTGCAGCTCGTCTAAAAGTATCTGAATGAAGTTTTTTTCTTTCTCCAACTTTATAAATGAAAACAATTTTATCATTGCTTAATGTGAAGTGATAAATATTATTATTACCATTACTAATGATTGATTGTATTTTTTTTGAAATTTTTTCATTAGTAAGAGTTGAAAATTTAGTTAATGTTTCTTCGATTGATTCTTTTTCTGAAAAAGTGAAAAGAGAAAAACTCTCGACATTTGAAAATTTTGATTCCAATCTTTTTCTTTTCTGTTGAAATAATTCGAATTGAATCATTTTAAACTCCTTTCATAATTAATTAAATCTTCTTTTGCCTGTTGAATAACTTTGTTCAGAACATCATCTAATTTCTCTCCATCCAATCGAATACCTGCAGCATTAAGATGCCCACCACCACCAAATTTTTCTGCCAATAAATTAACTGGAAATGTTCCTTTGCTTCTCAAACTTACTTTGACTCCATTCTTTAACTCAAAGAATAACATACCTAAAATTGTTGATTTCAAACTCAAACAATAATTAACAAAACCATCAACATCAAATTCTTCATCACTTGGTACATATTTATTTAAAATATTTCTATCAAGTATCATGTAAGCAATTTTTCCATCCATTTCGAGTTTAATATTGCAGATTGACTCACCTAATAATTTCAATTTCTCAAAACTAATTTCGTTATAGACTTTATTGTAAATGTAAGTAGCGTTAGTTCCTCGTGCAATTAAATCAGCCACAACATGATGAACTTCAGGAGTAATTCTTTCAAATCTAAAAGAACCTGTATCTGTCATAATTGCAGTGTACAGAGCATCAGCTGTTTTCTTATCAATTAATTTTTCATCATAATTTTTGATGAGATAGTAAATCAAAATTCCAGTTGCAGGTGCATCAACATCCACAAAGATTTCATCTACGAAATTTTGTGGATTACGATGATGATCAATAATAATTTTATATGCTTTAGTTCTCTTAAGAATTTCAACCATAGAACGAGTTCTACCAATTGTATTAAAATCAACAGCAATCAAAACTTCAGCATTCAAAATCTCTTTATCAAATGAAGAATTATATTTATGAATTAAATTTTCTTCATCTAAGAAAGTATAATTTTCAGGAGTAGAGCTATGATTTACTATCAAAAATTTTTTATTTAGCTTCTGCAGAAAGTAGGCAAGAGCAAGCTCACTTCCTATTGCATCACCATCAGGATTAACATGAGTAGTAATTATAAATGAATTATATTTCTGGATAATCTCGATAATTCTATTGTAATTAATCATTTATTACACCTTTTTGGTTGAACCAACCATCACAATTTATAAAAATTTAATTGGAATGTTTAAGAATACTTTGAATTCGGTATGTCTTTTTAATGATAAAAAAAAAGTCACCTCGATTAATTCAAGGTGACTTTCTAAAAATCAAACTAAGAATATCACTTGATTTCCCAAGTTGTAGCGTCGAAGAATAATTTTCTTAAATCACCTTCACCTTTTTTCTCTTTAACTTTTCGAATCTGTTCATGAAGCATTTCATCATAAGTTGGTTTGTAAATTTGTCTGAACACTCCAACTGGCGTAGGAAGACCTGGTTTCTCATTCATGTGAGCAAGCATAGATGCATAGGCTGGATCTTCGTTGAACTCATTATGAATCAACAAATCATCTTTTGACCATTTTCCATCTTTTAATGAGACAACCACTGGTGTCATTCCATCCATTCGAATTCCTTTATCATTTTCTTTACCGAAGATTAACGGTTCACCATGCTTTAGATAAACAACATTATCTGCTTTATACTCTTTTTCCGTTAAATGGAAAAATGCACCATCGTTGAAGATATTACAGTTCTGATAAATTTCAAGAAAAGCTAAACCTTTATGTTGACCAGCTCTCAAAATCATTTCTTGCAAATGTTTCGGGTCACGATCCATTGACCTTGCTACAAATGTTGCTTCAGTTCCAATCGCTAATGCAACAGGATTAAATGGATAATCAACACTTCCATAAGGTGAACTTTTGGTTACTTTATTCAATTCAGAAGTTGGTGAGTATTGACCTTTTGTTAAACCATAAATTCTATTATTGAACAAAAGAATTTTCAAATCTATATTTTTTCTACAAGCATGAATGAAATGATTTCCACCAATTGAGAGTAAATCGCCATCACCAGTTGCAACCCAAACAGATAATTTTGGATTAACTAATTTAATTCCAGTAGCAATTGCTGGAGCTCTTCCGTGAATGCCATGAAATCCGTATAAATCAACATAGTATGGAAAGCGACTTGAACATCCAATTCCCGATACAAATACATAATCTTCTTTTCTAATATTCAAAAGTGGAAGAGTTCTTTGAACCTGAGCAAGAATACTGTAATCTCCACAACCTGGACACCATCTTACATCTTGATCAGATTGAAAATCTTTTGGTGTATATTTTACTTCTGGAGCTATTGTTGTCATCTTACTTTACTCCTAACAATTCATAAATTTTATTTTCAACTTCAGATGATCTGAAAGGTAAACCTTGGATTTTATTTAATTGATAAACAGGCACTAAATACTTAGCCCTAATCACAAATGCAAGTTGACCCAAATTCAACTCTGGTATTAAAATCTTATTAAAGTTGTGTAAAATTTCACCAAGGTTTTTCGGCATTGGATTAATGTAGAACAAATGAGCTTGTGATACTTTATAACCTTTTGCACGAACTCGATTAACTGCATCTCGAATTGCACCAAAAGTTCCACCCCAACCTAAAACCAATAAATCGCCTTCAGGATCTCCGTAAACTTCTTGTGGTGGAATTTCATCAGCAATTTTTTGAATTTTTTGTTCCCTCAATTTAACCATAAATTCATGATTTGCAGGGTCACTTGTAACTTCACCAGTAATGTGTCTTTTTTCCAATCCACCAATTCGATGTTCAAGACCAGGTGTTCCTGGTATTGCCCATGGTCTAACATTCAATTCATTTCTTAAATATGGTTGAAATTTAGTTTCTTGAAAATCTTCTGGTTTAGCAAAATTGACTTCGATTTCTGGTAAATCTTCTGGATTTGGAATTCGCCATGGTTCAGCACCTTGAGCGATATATCCTTCAGACATTACAATGACAGGAGTCATATATTTAATTGCAATTCGTGACGCTTCGTAAGCAGCATTGAAACAATCGGCTGGACTTTTTGCAGCAATAATTGGAATTGGAGCTTCACCATTTCTACCAAACAATGCTTGTAGTAAATCGCCTTGTTCGGTCTTCGTTGGCATTCCCGTACTTGGACCTGCTCTTTGAACATCAACAATGACAAGTGGAAGCTCAGCCATTACTGCAAGACCCATTGCCTCACTTTTGAGTGAAAAACCTGGACCGCTTGTAGTGGTAACTCCCAATCCTCCAGCAAAAGATGCACCTATGGCAGTACAAATTCCTGCAATTTCATCTTCTGCTTGAAAAGTTATTACATCATAATTTCTTAATGCACTTAATTCATGAAGAATTTCACTAGCAGGTGTAATTGGATAGGAACCTTGGAAAAGTGGAATACCAGCCTTCTTTGAAGCAGCAACAAATCCTAATGCTATAGCTTCATTACCCATTATGTTTCTGTAAATTCCAGGTTCAAGTTTGGCTGGTTTGACTGAAAATCTCATTGTAAAGATTTCAGCAGTATCACCAAAATAATAACCAGCTTTCAGTGCCTTTTCATTTGCTTCAGCAATTTTTGGATTTTTACCAAACTTTTCTTTTATCCAATTAATTGTTGGTTCAAGTGGTCTATCAAACATCCAATAAGTTAAACCGAGCACAAAGAAGTTTTTGCAACGGGTCATTTCTTTCATTGAAAGACCCATTCCTTCGAGAGCATTAAGAGTTAAAGTCGTAATTGGAACTTTGATAACTTGAAATTGAGATAGTGAACCATCTTCAAGTGGGTTTGATTCAAAGTGAGCTAACTGAAGGTTCTTTTGGTCGAAAGCATCTTCGTTAACAATTATTATTGCCCCTGGATACAAATCCTTCAAATTAACTTTAAGCGCAGCAGGATTCATTGCAACTAAGACATCAGGTTGATCACCAGGAGTATAAATTTCTTGCGAACCAAAGTGTAATTGAAAACCACTAACTCCGTAAAGTGTACCAGCAGGGGCTCTGATTTCTGATGGATAGTCTGGTAGCGTACTTAAATCGTTACCGACAAGAGCGGTAGTATCCCCAAAGATATTACCGGTTAATTGCATTCCGTCGCCTGAATCACCGGCAAAACGAATTGTTACATGAGTTATTTCTTTGATTTCTTTTTCCATTGTTCCTCTAATCTTTCATTTTTCAATTACAAAGCTAAAGAGATTAAAAAGTATTTGCAATGTAAAAAATGGAACTTGAAAATTTTTTCACTCCACTTCTTTCAAAAATTTCAAAAACTCATCAGCATTAACGAACGAAGTTATTCTCTTAACTTCATTTCCATTACTATCAAAAAGAATTACCGTCGGAACTCCTACGATTTCATACTTCTTCATTGCAAGTTGAGTTTCTTCACTTCCTGTCTTTGTTAAATCAACTTTGTATCTTCTAAATTTCTTTGTTTCTTCAATTACTCTTTTATCAGTAAATGTGAATTCATCAAGTTCTTTGCAAGGCAAACACCAATCGGCATAAAAATCAACAATTACAGGTTGACCATTACCTAATTGAATTTGTTCAACTTTCACTTTTTCCCATTGAACTGATTCTTTTTCTTTCGGAATTAAGAGCCAAAGTCCAATTAATGCAATTAAAACTAATACAATATTTTTAATCAAAGAAAATGATTTGATTTGAGCTCCTGTTTTATCAAAAACAAGGAGATAAACTGAACTTAATATCATGAAGGATGGAAGAATATAACTTCTAAAATTCTCAGGAATTAATGGTAAGAGGAAATAAATTGCCATTCCAAGCAAAACAAAACCAAAAATTTTCTTTACTGCTACCATCCATTCGCCACTTCTTGGTAATGACTTTATTTTTCCTGAAAACACAGCCAAAAACAGATAAGGTAATCCAAGACCGAGTGCAAGAACAAAGAAAATTAAAAAGCCAAATAATGGGTCACCTTTGGCACCAACAAAAGTCAAAAGTCCAACAACAAAAGGTCCAATACATGGAGCTGCTACAACTCCCATTGTTAAGCCCATGAATAATGCACCTAAATAACCTGAACGTGCTTCACCAAATTTTGCCATCCATGATGAAGGTAATTGAAACTCATATAATCCAAACATACTCAGAGAAAGAGCAACCAAAACCAAAGCTATACCAATCAACACAATTGGATTTTGAAGTAATGAACCAAATAATGCACCACTCAAAGCTGTAACAACTCCAATAACCGAATAAGTAATTGCCATACCAATTACATAAACAGATGCTAATCCAAAAAGCCTCGAAGTTTTACTCTCACTTTGTCCACCAAAATAACCTAAAGTGATTGGTATTAATGGATAAACGCAAGGAGTTAAATTGAGCGCAAGTCCTCCTAAGAAAACAAGTAAAAATGATAAAATTAAACTCTTTCCTTCGAAAAGTGAATCTGAAGTTGTTTTTGTTTCAACGGGTTTTTTCTCAAAAGCACTATAATTAAAATTTGAGAACTCAACAACTTCATCTTCACTTTTAACGATTCCAACTTTTACCAAAATTTTTTCTTCTTTTGGAGGCAAGCAAGTTTGATTGTTGCAAGCTTGATAATTCATTACAACTTCAAATTCATAATCACCTTCACTTAAATTCTCTGGTACACGAATAACAATAGGGATTTCAAACTCACCTTCATAGACAGAAACAGGTATATCTGAAAAATCGAATTTTATTTCTTTTGATTCTGGGAAATTTTTTTGAGAAATAAGAAATCCATCTTTTGAATTTATGGTCACATCAGTTGGAATCAGATAATCTTCCTTAGGTTTATTTGAATTGATGTGCCATTCAGGATTAATCTTAACTTTAAGTAATAAATAAAGATTATCACCACTTTTAATTTTTGAGTGACTTTGTCTTAGCTCAACCGTTAAAATTTTTTGTGAAGAATTATTTGTTTGGGCACTTCCACTTGATAATTGAAAATCGGAAATGGTTTGAGAATAAACTAAAGTTGAAATTAAAAATGTTACGAGTAAAGAAATTATTTTTTTCATCTCCACCTCTGAACTATTGGGAATCTTCTTCCTGTTCCAAAAGCTTTGCTTGTAATTTTTAATCCAGGTGCAGCTTGTTTTCTTTTGTATTCCGCTCTATCCACCATTTTCAAAACATTTTGAACAAGTCCACGGTCAAAACCAAGTTCAACAATTTCATCAACTTCTTTTGCTTCTTCAATATAGTAGTAAAGAATTTTATCTAATACTTCGTATGGAGGTAATGTATCTTGATCAGTTTGATTTGGTTTTAACTCTGCAGATGGTACTTTATTTATTATCTCTACAGGAATTATTTCCTCCTTTCTATTAATAAACCGAGCGAGGTCATAAACTTTTGTTTTGTAAACATCTGAGATTGGTGCAAGTCCACCACACATATCACCATAAAGTGTTGCATAACCTGTTGCAAGTTCTGATTTATTACCCGTTGCAAGTAATAAATAACCAAACTTGTTCGAAAGAGCCATCAACAATACACCACGAATTCTTGATTGTAAATTTTCTTCAGTCACATCTTCAGGTAAGTTTTTAAATTCATTTGATAAACTTTCTTTGAATTTATCAAACAAATCTTGAATTGGAATGATGGTGCCTTTCACTCTGATATTTTCAATAAGCTTTTGAGCATCTTTAATACTTCCTTCTGATGAATATTTCGAAGGCATCATCACACACAAAACATTATCAGCGCCTAATGCTTCTTTAGCTAAAACTGCCACCAAAGCCGAATCAATTCCACCGCTTAATCCCAACACAACTTTTCGAAAACCAGTTTTATAACAATAATCTCTTATACCTAAAATCAATGCGTTATAAATGTCTTCGTCTTCATTAGGGAAAATATAATTTGAAGCTTCATATTCTTTATCAGTATCAAAAAGAACTAAACTTTCTTCGAAACGATTAGATGCAATAATTAAATTGCCGTTGCTATCAAATACCTTCGAACCACCATCAAAAATCAAATCTGTATTTGCTCCAACTTGATTTACGAATAAAACTTTTCTTTTATGTTTTCTTGCAATAGAAGAAAACATCTCTGTTCTAATTTTTTCTTTTCCAATGCTAAATGGACTTGCAGATATGTTGATAATAATATCAGCACCAAGACCAACAACTTTTTCGATAGGATCAAATTCATATTTTCGATGAACCCAAAAATCTTTATCATTCCAAGCATCTTCACAAATTGTTATACCTAATTTTTTTCCGTGGAATTCAACAACATTAATTTCCTTTGATGGTTCAAAATATCTTACTTCATCAAAAACATCGTAGTTTGGTAATAATGATTTGTGATGAATGGATTTGATTTTACCATCATAACAGAAAATTGCAGAATTAAAAATGTTCGTTCCAATTTCATCTTCAATTTTCGTTACACTGCCAAAAATTATTCCAATACCTTTAGAAATGTCAACAATTTTTTTATGATAAGAAATCGCTTCGGTAACGAAAGAGTTTTTATCTAACAAATCAAGAGGTGGATAACCAAGAAGAGAAAGTTCAGGAAAAATAATTAAGTCAGCTTTCAGCTCTTTTGCTTTTTGAACATAACTAATAATCTTCTCGTAATTTCCCTTTAAATCACCTACTATCGGATTAATACTTGCTAAAACAATATTCATAATTCAAAAATACTTAAAGGTGAAAGTTTATTCAAAAAACAGGAATTGTTGTGATTCCACTTTTTACTTAATTCATAAAAAAATTTTTTTCAGATTGATTTATACAATCACAGAAATTGAAAGGAAGCTTGATTAAGTAATACTTTTTTGAGATAAGTTAGGGATGATTTGTTAATTCAATTTTCGTTAAACAACTCAATTAAAGGATTTAAAACAAAAAAGTCATCCCTAATTAAAAAAGGGATGACTTTTCTTAATAGAAGAAAACTTTATTGAACAATCTTACCGTTTAATAATTCGTCAACGATTCTTTTTGCGCCATAAATGTCGAGTAGAGCTTCTGTCATTCCAGCAGTATGAACGGCAACAGTTCTGTTCTTTGTATCGTCAAAAATAAAGTTGCCAGGTAAACTCTCGATGTTTCCATCAAAAGCAAGACCAACAACCTCGAGGTTTTTATTGACAAGTGGACTTCCAGAGTTTCCACCAATAATATCTGCAGTTGAAACAAAATTCAAAGGTGTGCTTAAATCGAAATTAGCTGGTGGATTTCTCCATTTTTCAGGTAAGTCCCAATCTTGATAACCTTTGAAAGAGAAATATCTATCGTACATACCATAGAAAGTTGTGATTGGTGGAGCAATGGTTCCATTATATTCGTAACCTTTGACAACACCGTCGGAAATTCTTAGAGTGAATGTTGCATCTGGTGGTAGAGAAGTTCCATAAACATCGAAGATTGCATTACCTAATAATTGTACCTTTGCTTGTTCTTTCTGCTGAATTTCCTGATAATTCTTGGTTAACTCTTCACCATATTGTTTTGTAGCCAAAACAAATTTGATGAATGGATCATTTGACTTAAAAATTTCATCAGGATTATTCAACAATTTATCTACTTCATCTTTATTGAAAACAATTGTCACATTATCCAATTTTGTTGCAGCTTCATCGGGAGAAGAACCACCGAGCAATTCATTAAGTGCTTTAAGCTCATTTCCAAAAGCATTCTTCATATCTTTCAATTGAAGTATGAGAAGAGCAAGTTGAATTTCACGGTCAATATCTTTTGGTAAGAATTTTTCTTTCGTGCTTGCAAGAACCGAATCTTTAAATCTTGGTGCTCTTTTTTCATCTGGAAGTTTTACTTGTTCAGCAAATTCAACTAAATCTGCTGCAACTTGGAAATATAATGATTTCCCACCTCGAGCTCTAATATTCAAAGCATTAACTTTATAGAAGTACTTTGCTTTTTCTTTTTGATACTCTGCTATTTCTTCCCAAATATTTCCATATTTTGATTTCAAAGTTGGATTTGAGTTAATAGTATTTCTGAAATTTTGTTCGAAGTCAATTTTCTTTGCCATCAAATAAGGATCTTTAAGCCCACCATGATAACCAGTAAATGCTTTCAACGAATTCGAGAATCCAAATAACATTGATTGATATTTCAGCTTCTTGTCTGGATGTTTTTTCAAATAATCAGAATAAATATCAACTAATCCTTTTAATAAATCGAGTTGATATGGATAAGAATAATCACGCAAAAAGTTTAGTTGTGCAACAGTGAATAGACGATTTGTTCTACCAGGGTTACCAATTACAAAGATTAAGTCTCCTTCCTTTGCACCATCTTTATTCCATTTGAAATAATGCTTTGTCTTAAGTGGTTTACCATTTTCATCATACACACGATAAAATGCGACATCCAAATCATATCTTGGATAAGTGAAGTTATCATAATCACCACCATAGTAGGCAACTTGAGTTTCAGGTGCAAAAACTAATCGAACATCATTATATCTTTTATAACCATACATTGAGTATTTTCCACCATTGAAGAAAGTAACAACATTACAAATCAAACCAGTCTTCTTTGAATATTCTCTTTCAAGCTCTCTAATCTTATCTTGTCGCTTTTGAACTTTTTCTTCATCTGTTTTACCTGATTCAAATGCTGATTTAACCTGCTCTGTTACATCTTCAATCAACACAAGTTGGTCAATGTAAAGATTTGGGACTTTTCTCTCTTCTTCGAGAGTTTTTGCAAAGAATCCATTTTCAGGAAGATTTTCACCTTCACGATTTACTTGATCCAATGCACTTCTAATGCAATGATGATTTGTCATCACAAGACCATCTTCCGAAACAAATGAAGCAGAACATCCAGGCAATCTTAGAGCTGCAAGTCGTGCATTTTCAAACCATTCATCAGAAGGAGAAAAGTTGTATTGACTTTCAAAATATTTGATTGGAGGAAAATCAAAAGTCCACATTTTGCCATTATCAAAAGTCCCAGCTTTTACATTTTCATAACCGGGAGCTTTTTGATAAACTAAATCTTTTGAGCCCGAACATCCTGCTAAAATTGTTAGCGAAATCAAAACAACAAGAAGAAAATTAAGTTGATTTCTCTTACTCATTTTTCACTCCATGTTTAGTTTATTATTAAATTTTAAACTTTAATGATTGAAGCAAAATAAATTGATGCTTCTATTAAACTAAGAAAACATCTACACGATTTTTGATTAAACCTTTTTCATAGGCTTTATTAAAGAGTAATTGCAATGCTTTCTCACCTTCTGCGCCCATGTCAATTGTCAATTGATTGACATACATCTTTATAAATTTTTCACCTAACTGGAAATCAAGTCCTCTACCAAATTTTAATGCATAAGTTACTGCATCGTGTAAATTTTGATAACCATATTCAATTGACTCTCTTAATTTAGAAGAAATTTTTCTTGCCAAATCTAAACCTAAATCTTTTCTCACCACATCAAGCCCAAGTGGAAGAGGCAATCCAGTTTCCTTCTGCCATATTTCACCAAAGTCAAGGAGTTTCTTAAATCCCATTTGCTCATAAGTTATTTGTCCTTCGTGAATGAGAACACCAGCATCAACTTCACCTTTATTTACTGAATTCATTATCTCATCGAAAGGCATTGCCACTGGAATGAAATCATCGAGATAGATTTTTAATAAAAGCGTTGCCGTAGTATAATCACCTGGATGAGCGATTTTTTTGTTTTTTAATTCTTGAAGTGAAGAATAATTTTTACTAATTAAAATTGGACCATAACCAATTCCCATACTTGCACCAGTTCTCATAATATAATATTTATCTTCTACATAAGGATAAACATGAGCAGAAATTGCAGTTACTTCAAGTTCACCTCGCAAAGCACGAATGTTTAGAGATTGAATGTCTTCCAAAACATGTTCGATTTTATAATCATCAATCTTAACATAATCAAAGGCAAGTCCATAAAACATGAAAGCATCATCAGGATCTGGACTGTGACCAACTCGTAAAATTTTTCTCTCCATAATTACCTGTCTTTAATTTTGAGTTTAATCTTAATAATTTGAAAAAAAATTAATCACTTTTAAGTAACTGTTTAACATACAAATATAAAAGTAATTAAAATTAAAAAGGTATGTTTTTATGATAATCGTGATGAACAAAGATGCAAGACATGAAGACATTGAAAATGTTTTAATGTTAGTTCAAAAACTTGGTCTCGAATTTTCGATTCTTAATAATGAAGAAAAAACAATTATTCTAACTCAACAAAGTTATGATTTGAATTCAGACTTGATTAAAGCATTACCAAAAGTTGAATATGTTGTAACCTTAAACGAAGATTATAAACTCGTTTATAAAAACATCAATAATCTCGAAACAAAAATTAAAGTTGGTGACTGCTTAATTGGTGGTAAGGAAATAACATTTATTGCTGGACCATGCTCAATTGAGTCAAAAGAACAACTTTTCAAAATAGCTAATCACTTGAAAAATTCTGGCGTTAAGATAATTCGAGCAGGTGCATTTAAGTTTAGAACAAGTCCATACTCATTTCAAGGCTTGGGATATAAAGGACTTGAACTTCTGAGAGAATTGAAAGAAGAAACAGGTCTTTATGTTATCTCTGAGATTTTAGACCATCACGATTTACCATATTTTGAAAAAGTAGTTGATATACTTCAGATTGGTGCTCGCAACATGCACAACATAAATTTGCTGAAAGCCGTTGGCGAGTCTCATCTTCCAGTTTTGTTAAAAAGAAGTTATTCAGCAACATTAAAGGAATTTCTTTTTAGTGCTGAATACATATTGATGGGTGGTAATAAAAATGTAATTCTTTGTGAAAGAGGTATAAGAACATTCTCAGATTACACAAGAAATACATTAGACATTAGTATCGTTCCTGCCATTAAACAACGAAGTCATTTACCAGTAATTGTTGATCCAAGTCATGCAACTGGTAAACGAGACTTAGTCATACCAGTAAGTCTTGCAGCAATTGCAGCTGGTGCAGATGGTTTAATGGTAGAGGTTCATCATCAACCAGATTTAGCCTATTCTGATTCGGAGCAAGCAATTAGATTAGAACAATTCGACGAATTGATTCGCAGAAGTAGAAAAATTGCAGAAGCAATTGGAAGAAAATTTTAATAAGTATGAAAATCCATCTCCCGCTGAAAGTAAAAAAAGATTTATCCTACCAAATTCAAATAGGCAATAATATTTTCAAAGATTTACGGAAAATAGTTTTGTCAAAATTTAATCCAGATAAAGCTATTATCATTACTGATGAAAATGTTTTCAACTTGTATGAACAAAAAATAGAGAACGAATTAATTGGCAATTCTTCAAAATTTGAAATAATTGTAATTGCTGCTGGAGAAGAAAGTAAATCACAACAAACTCGAGATGAACTTGAAAATAAAATTATTGATTTGAAACCGACTAGAAGCTCAATGATAATTGCAATTGGTGGTGGTGTTGTTGGTGATATTTCAGGATTTTTAGCATCGGTTATTTTGAGAGGCATTAGATATATCCAAGTGCCAACTACAATCATAGCTCAAGTTGATAGTTCAATTGGTGGAAAGACTGGAATTAACACTAAGCACTCAAAAAATTTGATTGGTACTTTTCATCAACCTTCCTTCATCTTAGTTGACTTTGATTTTTTAAGCACCTTACCTTACGAAGAATATCTAAGTGGACTTGCTGAAATTGTGAAGTCATTACTAATTGCATCAAAAAGCGGATTTGAATATCTCGAAAAGTTTTCGGAAAAAATTTTAAATCGAGAAGAAATTTATTTACAAAAGTTGATAAAAGAATCTATTCGAACTAAAGCACAGATTGTTGCAAAAGATCCTGAAGAAAAAAATTTACGCAAAGTTTTGAATTTCGGTCATACAATTGGACATGCAATTGAAGCACTTAGTAATTACAAAATCAAACACGGTTTTGCAATTGCAGAAGGAATTTTAGTTGAAAGTTATCTCTCATTCATAACAAACAAATTAAGTGAAGTAGATTTATTTAGAATTCAATATATTGTTAATAGATTAACTCTTGATAAAAATCTAAGAAAAGAATTTTCGTTTAATGATATTTACGAAAAAATGACCTACGACAAAAAAAAGACAGGTGACCAAATAAATTTTTCATTACTGAGAGAAATTGGAAAGTGTGAGATTAATAAAACAGTTAGCAAAGAATTAATTGAAATTGCTTATAACCATTAGTTATGCTTGTATTATCCTGCCAACCAAAAAATTATAGAGAATTTAAAAAAATCGTCAAATATGGATTTGAACATGGAGCCGATTTAATTGAGGTTAGGGGCGAAAAAATTAAAGACAAAGAATTGATTAAAATTTTTTGCGACGAATCTTCCCCTAAAATTTTTACTTACAGAATTAATCAATTCTCCTATTCGAAAATTAAAGATGCATCAAAAAAATATCGTTTAGCTCTCGAAAATAAGGTAGAATATATCGATGTAGATATCAACTTTGGAAAACACTTCATTAATAAACTGAAAAAAGAAATTTCAAAAACTAAGTTGATTCTCTCTTATCACAATTACGAAAAAACTCCCAAACTAAAACAACTAATCCAAATTCTTGAATACACAAGAAAAATTTCTGCTGACTACTACAAAATTGTCACTTACGCAAATTCATTTATGGATAATTATTCAATTCTTAAACTTCTTGAGTTCGCTAATAAAAAATCAATTAATCTCATCTCCCACTGTATGGGAGAATTTGGAAAATCAGGTAGGTTCTTGGCATACAAAAACGGTTCAAAATTTTTCTATGCTTCATACAACTCAAGTCATGAAACTGCACCTGGTCAAATTCCCCTTGAATATTTATCAACAATACTTAAAGTTAAAAATTTATATCCTTCAACTCGTATTTATGGAATTGTTGGAAATCCATTGAAACAAAGTAAGAGTTGGTTATTTCACAATTTTGGTTTTAATCAAACTTGCTCCAATGCTATTTATCTAAATTTTTTGATAAATGATTTAGAAGAATTCGTCTATTACTTCAAAAATTATATTCGTGGAATAAGCATAACAATTCCATTCAAAGAAGAAATTCTTCAACTTCCAAATATTTCATCCAAAAT
Source organism: Ignavibacteria bacterium (assembly GCA_026415235.1). Classification (GTDB taxonomy): domain Bacteria; phylum Bacteroidota; class Ignavibacteria; order Ch128b; family Ch128b; genus Ch128b. Next base: position 32,226 of record JAOAHM010000060.1, read on the forward strand.
TATTAAAGAGATTGGTTCTGCTAATACTGCAATATTCAAAGATACTAAACCAGTTTTATTCAATACGGATTATCTTGGATTTAAGGAAATAGTGCAGAATGAAAAATTTTTGAAAAATTCGAATATCCTTGTTGTTGGTGCTGGTGGTTCTGCAAGAACAATTATCTACACGTTAAAGAAGTTTAACAATCAAATTTTTATAATAAACAGAAGTATTCAAAATGCTGAAATTCTTGCAAAGGAGATGAACATTAATTTGATTAAACATAAAAGTAAATTTCCTGAAAAAGTAGATGTAGTTATTAACACAACACCTGGGAATAACAAATTTCTTATTAACCTTTTCAAAAAAATTTTGAGTGAAAAAAAGATAAAGCTTGTAGTAGACCTTGACCTTAACATTAAACAATCAAAATTGCTTTCAATGTGTAGAACAAAGAAAATTAAAACCATAAACGGTTTTGAATTTTTTATTCACCAAGCAATACATCAATTCAAAATTTTTACTGGCAAGAATATTTCAGTAAGAAAAGTTAGAAAATTTGTATTGGAGAATTATAACAAAGTATTTTAATTATGTTCGTTTTCACACCTCCTGGTTCCAAAAGTTTTGCAAATCGTGCTTTAATATTAGCCTCGTTGACGGAAGGAAAATCAATTTTAAAGAATTTCCCATTTTGTGAAGATACTCTTTACATGATAAGAGCACTCAAAAAATTAGGAGTAAAAATTGAAAAGAAAGATGATTCTTTGATAGTGCATGGCACAGAAGGAAAATTCAATAAAGATAATTTAAAAATTTATTGTGGAAATGCTGGAACGACATTTCGATTTTTAACAGCTCTATCAATTTTAAATGAAGGTGAGATTACTCTAACTGGTTCAAAGAGAATGCTTCAAAGACCAATTGGCGCTCTTGCTGATGCATTAAAACAATTAAATGTTGAAATCGAAACTCAAAATGGATACCCACCTGTCAAAATTAGAGGTGGTAATTACGAAGCTAAAACTATTACAATTAATTCTGAGATTAGCAGTCAATTTCTCTCTGCTTTGTTGCTAATAATGCCAATCTTAGGTAAAAAATTTAAAATCATTTCTGAGAACGAAATTCCCTCTTTACCTTATGTGAAATTAACTTTACAATTACTTGAGAAATTTGGTGTGAAGATTAATCATGATAATTACAAGAAATATTTTTTAGAAAAAGACTTGAAACTGAAAAGTGCAGAAATTATAATTGAAAGTGATTTATCTTCATCTACTTATTTCTTAGGTTCAGCAGCAATATTAAAGAGAACCATAAAAATAAATGGAATTAACATAAAAACTACTCAAGCAGATGTTAAGTTTATTAAGGTTTTAGAAAAAATGGGTTGTGTAGTTGAATGGAATAACGATTATGTCAAACTTAAAGGAAATAATTTAAAAGGTATTTCAATTGATATGCACGACGCACCTGATTCAGTTCCAACACTTGCTGTTGTTTCGTTATTTGCAAAAGGAAAAACTAAAATTAAAAACATCAAAAACCTTAGATATAAGGAATCGGATAGAATTTCTGCCCTTGCAACTGAAATAAAAAAGCTTGGTGCTGAAGTGAAGGAAGGTGAAGACTTTTTAGAAATAACCCCATCGAATGTTTATCAACCTGCCACAATAGAAACATATAATGACCATAGAATTGCTATGAGTTTCGCATTAGCTCAGTTAATGATACCAAATCTAAAAATTAAAAATCCTGAATGTGTAAAAAAATCTTTTCCAAATTTTTGGTTTGAGTTCAACAAAATGAGAGCAGCATTTAATATATGAACATAGTTTTAATCGGATTTCGTGGAGCTGGAAAATCAGCTCTTGCAAAAATTTTAGCCGAAAAATTACAAATGCAACTTTTCTCAATTGACAAAATGATTGAAGAAAAAGAAAATAAAAGAATTCGAGAGATAGTTGCTGAAAAAGGTTGGAGTTACTTCCGTGAACTTGAAACTAAATTTATTGAACAAGTTTCTGAATATGATAATGTAATTATTGATACTGGCGGTGGTATAGTAGAAAATCCAACCAACATCGAAAACTTAAAGAAAAACGGCTACATAATTTATGTTCAAGCAAGTTTGAAAGATATTAAACAAAGAATTTTGAATGACCCTGATAGACCAAAATTGAATCCAACTTTAGATGTAGAAGATGATTTGAATGTAACTTACAATAATCGAACACCACTCTACGAAGAATATTCAGATTTCCGAGTAAATACTTCCACAAATTCACTCGAAAAATGTGCTGAACAAATTATTGATTACCTGAAGCTCTAAATCTAAAATTATCTTATAGTTTATTTTTTTACAGAAACTTTTATTTAAAGGATTGTTGTTTATTGCTTAACAATAAACAAAAGGAGTCACCATGAAAAAAACTTCTCTATCCAAAACAAATCTTTTCTTAATTATCTTCCTAACAATGATTTTTTCATTAATGCAAGTCAGTTTGGGGTATTCAAATTTACTTCAACAAGAGAAAAAATCAACAAAAGGAACAACTGTTGAAAAGAAAGATGCTTCCAAATCATCACAAGAAGTAAAAAAAGCTGAGAAAGAAGAACTCATCTGTGCAGTAACAGGTGAAGAAGCTGACCCTTCATTAAAAATGGAATACAAGGGAAAGACTTATTACTTCTGCTGCAAAAAATGCGTTAAGAAATTCAAAGAGAATCCAGAAAAATACATTAAATGATTTTTGTAATTTAATTAATAAAAAAGCCAGACAATGTCTGGCTTTTTTATTTTAATTTAAATTAACTCTCTCACACTTTAGATTCTTTTAATCTTCTTATCATTGCAATAAAGAAACCTACCACAATCACAACTGTTCCTAACCAAACCAATCCAACAAACGGTTTTATACTTGCAGTCACTGCTAAAATTTCTTTTCTTGTTAGATTTTCATTTCTTGTTTGATTGTATGGCTCAACCTGTAAAGTAATCATACCTTGATCAGCGCTCATTGATGCAAGACTAATTTGAAGATTTGCGTCTTTAATCTTTACTGTTTCGTTAAGTCGCTCACCATTTCGAATTCCATATTTTGGTTCTACTTCATATTTCGAACCATAACTTTTCACAACTATTTTTGCACCAATTTCAAAATCTCCACCTGACATCATTTTTTGCATTGCATCTGCTGGCATATTGAAAGATAAAAATTCAATTTCCGCTTCACCTATTTTAACACTTTCACCTTTCTTGATTTGAACTGTTTGAGCTTGTGAATTCGAAGTCGTACCATCATCATAAGAAATTGGAGAGATATAAATGTCTTTTGTCAAGAATGGAACAATGTCTGGATTTCTCATTATTCCTTGATTGAAATCGCTATAGTACATTACAGGAGCAGCGGTATATTTTTTACCATTCTTCTCAATTAAAATTTTAAATTGATACTTTCCATCTTCAGTTGGTGAATAACCAGTAAAAACCATTTTATATCCAAATACTTCAGCAGGTTCACCTTTTACAAGATTTACATCAATTGATTTATCATATTTTGATGAAGCAATTACTCCAATGAATAATAGTGCTAAACCCATGTGAGCGATATATGCACCAACCTTTTCAAAATTTCTTCTGAAAATTTTATATGCAATTTCAGCATTAACGAAAAATGCAAAAGCAGAGGCAAATGCAAACAAAACCATCTTCAAATCTTTCACTCCGACAAAATACATAATCACGGTAGTTATTACAGCAGCAGTAAGTGAGAAAATTGACTTTCGAAGCAATTCTTTTCCTTCCGATTCTTTCCATTTCACAAGTAAACTCAGACCATTAATTAATCCAATTAAAATACCAAGGGGCAAATTCATTTCGTTATAAAATTCGATTTGAACCGATTTACCAAGTATCGGAGCTGAAGTACCAAGAAAAGTTACAAGCGCAGATGCACCAAGCACAACCGAACCTGTGAACAATGCAAATTCTCGTGAAAGTATATTATTATGGGGAGGTGTAATCTGTTGTAAATATTTCCAACGATAGATTAGAAGTCCTCCGCCTAAAACGATAAATGTTCCCATAAAAATTAATAGCAATAAATAAGCAAAGTAGCCTGGGTCAACAAAGCTATGAACCGAAGCATCACCTAAAACTCCACTTCTTGTTAAAAATGTGGAATAGAGAACAAGAATAAATGAAAGTATGATTAAAACTAAATTAGTCTTAGCAAATGCACCTATACTATTCTCATTAGCAGTTTTTTTCTGAACTAACATTGTATGCAAAGCAGCAACAGAAATAATCCAAGGAATGAGAGATGAATTTTCTACTGGATCCCAAGCCCAGTAACCACCCCAACCTAAGACTCCATAAGCCCAGTAGCCACCAAGCATAATTCCGAGTCCAAGAACCATCGCAGCGAATAATGTCCAAGGCAAAGATTGTTTAATCCATTCTTTGTAATCGTTTTTCATCAAAGCTGCAAAAGCAAATGAGAAGGGAACACTCATGGCAGCAAAACCGACAAACAAAATTGGTGGGTGTATCTGCATCCAGAAATTTTGCAAAAGTGGATTCAACCCCCTTCCGTTTATAATAAATTCATTCAAACTTATTCCTGCACTTTTCAATGCATCTACGAGGGATTGGTCAATTTTTACATAATGCATTCCTGTTGAATTGTCAGTAAAGAAATAATTTGCTAAGAATGGAAGATTAAAGAATTGCGAATTGATTGTATTCGCCGAAGCCATAAATGGTTCAGAATAAATCAAAGCAAAAGGATTCTTAACAAGCGGTGTAATCATTAAAAGCAAAAACGATTGCACTAATGAATAAACAGCCATCACTCTTGGTTCAAGGTCACCACGACTTGAAGCATATTGTTGAAGAATGATTCCAATTATCGCCATCCAAAGAGCCCATAGCAAAAAACTTCCTTCTTGTCCTGCATAAAAAGTTGAAATCAATAAACCAAGTGGAAGTGATGTATCACTATAACTATAAACATATTTGTATTGGAATTGATGAGTTAAAATCAAGTAAAGCAAAAAAATACTTGCAAGAATAGTCGAAGTTGCCATTGTGTGGAACATTATTCTTGCGAAGTTAAGCGTATTCTGATAACCTTTATAATTTAAGAAATACAAAACACCTGAAGTCGCTGCTGCAATAAATGCAATCGAAATTAAAATATTACCAATCATCTTTTATCCCCTTTCTTATGATCCACTTGTATTTACATTTTGTCCTTCATATTTCGATGGACATTTGGTTAAGACATCAGTAGCGTGAAAAACTCCATTTTCAAATTTTCCAGTAACAACAACATTTGTAGCAATTTCAAAATTGTTTGGTTTAGTTCCACGATAAATAACTTTCATTTCGTTATTGTTTGCATCTCTCAGGTAGAAAACAAAAGTTCTATTTTGAATATCTTCTTGAAATGATTTTTCTTTAACCCAAACACCAGTAGCTTTACAGGTTTTTCCAGTCTGCATTACTTTAACAAAATCACTTTCGTATTCAATGTTAGTTCGTGTGAAATTGTAAAATAACAATCCAAGAAAAACTAAAATGATTGTTCCACCGATATAATATCTTGCTTTCATTCTTTAATTGACTCCTCTAATTTTTTCACTTTTTTATCGAGTTTATACGCAAAAGAAAAAATTCCGATCCAAACCAATAAAACAATAATTAAAACAATGTAAAGAGAATTTTTTTCTAAGAAATTATAAAGTGTTTCCACAGCTCTCTCCTAAATTTCTTTTTGAGAAACATGTTCAAGTTTTAATATTCGATGAGCTAAATTCCAGAACCAAAAAAACAAAATTGTAAAAGCAATAAGAGACAAAAAGAAAACAACTCTCATGTTAGCAGCCATTTCGAATTTAATAACTGGATTTGAACTTGCTCTAACTTGACCTGTTGCTGGATCAATTTCCAATGAACCAGGGTGAAGACCAATCATCAATCTTGGCATAATGAAAATGAAAAATGGTGTAGTTAAAAATGCAATAATTGAATAGATAGCTGAAAGTCTTGCTCGTTTTTCTTCACTATCAAGGGCAGACCTTAGAGCGAAATAAGCACCATAAATAAGTAGAAGAATAAAAATGCTTGTTTCTCTTGGATCCCAATGCCAGAAAGAACCCCAAGTAAATTTTGCCCAAACCGAACCTGTGACTGTTGCAAGTATACAGAAAACAAATCCCAGTGCAGCTGCTGAAACTGATTTTATATCATCATACATATCTTTTCTTTTCAAATATCGAATTCCATAAAACATAGCGAGCAAATAAGCTAATACTGTCAACCATGCAGTAGGAACATGGAAAAATATTATTCGGGCTTTATCTTCTAAACCTGGAATTAAAGGAAACTCGAAAAAGCTTTTAGGATACTGGACAATTGGTGGAACAAAAGTGCCAATTATTACAATTGTCATTAAAACAAAAAGCAAAAATTTCCAAAAGTTTTTCATAATCGCTCCAAAAATATTTTGAATGTTAACAATTTGCAATGAAAGAATTAATCTCTCCAAATAATATCAAATACCAAAATCGAGGCTGTAATCATAACTACATCATAAGAAATCAAAACCAAAAGCTCTGCTTCAACATCTGAAATTGGATTTCCTTCCATTGCTGATTTAGTTATCTCAATTAACATTAAGATTAAAGGGAGAAGAACTGGAAAAGCAAGAACGGGATAAAGCGTCCCTTTCACATTTGCTTTTGAAATTATTGCTGCAATAATTGTAGAAGAAGCTGAAATACCAAAATTTCCGAGAACATAAGCAAGTAAAAAACTATTCCAATTCTGAATCAAAAATTCCTGAAATAAAAACATATAGAGTAAAGCAATAACCGAGTTGATGAAAAAAATTAATACAAGGTTAAATAAAAATTTACCAAGGAAAACCGTAACGGGATTTGCAATTAATGATAAAATTAATGTTGTTCCTCTTTCTTCTTCCGAAACAAATACACGAGATAAACCAGACATGGCTGAAAAGAAAACCACAACCCAAAACATTCCTGCATAAACATTTGGAGCTACACTTTCACTGCCAAGAGAAAATAGAATAGTACTAACTGCAACAACAACAAACATAATCAAAGCATTTAGTGCAAAACGCATTCTAAGTTCTGACGAAAAATCTTTGTAAAAAATGTAAAAAATCTTTTTCATTTGTTTTTGTTGTTTTTGTATTCGTCGAGATTTATAATTCTATTGCCATACTTAAAATCCTGTGACTCATTAGTAGCGATAATTACAAATCCATCTTCTCTAAAATTTAAAATCAAATCCTCCACAAAATTTTTTCCTTCTATATCCAAATTCGAAGTCGGTTCATCAATTAATAAAATCAAAGGATTGTGTAAAATGGCAGAAGCATATTTAATTCTTTGTTTCATTCCTGATGAATAAGTTCTAAGTAAATCATTTTTTCTTTCCAATAAACCGACACGAGTTAAGATTTTATTTATTTCATCATCACTAATTTTCAAGTTTCTAATCTTAGCGAACAACGAAAGATTTTCAAAAGCTGAAAATTCATCATATAAAACAAGATATGGCGAAACCAGTCCAATTATTTGATAAATATTTTCACGATCAATTTTTTTTTGATTTAAAATATATTCTACTGAACCCGAAGATTCAGTCAAAACTCCAGCCAAAATTTTTAACAAAGTTGATTTTCCAGAACCATTCTTGCCAGTTATTACAAGTCGTTCACCTGACTTAACTTCGAAGTTCAGTTTATCGAAGACTAATCTTCGATTAAAATTTTTCTTTAGCTCTCTAACTCTTAAAATAATTTCATTCATTTACGATAACGATCTTTCCAGTTGATTTTTTATCACCGTTAATCAAAGTGTAAAAATAAATTCCTGAAGAAACTTTTTTGTTCAACTCATCTTTGCCGTTCCATCTAACCACTATTTTGTCTTCAAAAATCTGTGGAATTTCTTTTGAAGCAAAAATGAGTTTCATACTTGTTGAATAAATCAAAAGTTGAACCTCTCCAAGCCAATCACTCGGAACAGGAATATTCAAATAACTATGCTTGTTCAAATTCGCTGGCATTGGAAAGGCAAGCTGAGTTGTGTTCATAAAAATCTGTGAAGCCGTAGAGTCATTAATAATGTAGTATTCACTCCAGTTGTTAATGTCATTAACTTCAAGCTTTGAAAAAATATTGGAAGAAATTTTTTTGTAGGATGGATCATTTTGATTATTCATTAACTTTATGACATAATTGAATGGTCTCGAATAACTTGACCAGTTCAAAGCTGAATCAATATTCGCATTTACTAAAATAATCACAATCGAGTCTGGTTGTAATGGAACTCTTGAAATTGAGTCAATTACTAAAAAATAATTTGCTGCACAAGGTTGACTACTTCCACTTATCGTTCTTGATGGTTGAATGAATTGAATTGGATAGTTGAAACGAACCAAAGGATAATTTTTTCCTTCTTCATAATATTTATCTGGTTTAGAACGATATCCTGTATAATAATTATAAACATAAAATTGTGAGAAAACAGATTTGAAAATTCTTCCTCTTTCTTCAATAGATTTTTTTATAGCTTCTAAAGCAGAATGATTTTTAACTAACTCCCACTGTCTTACAAAAATTGAAAAGTCGTAATTAAAAATTTTGTGAAGATAGATATTCCAAATTGCTTGAGAGTAACCATCAAAACTTGTAAATATTTTATCTGGTCGATTAAAAAAAGTTGGAATATAAGCGTAGTAATCATTAATCGTATCGAACACAAATTCTTCCATCGAAGTAGATGTTAATTCATAAAACCACACATCTCCTTCGGAATAACGATAATTTCCAATTTGAATTGCATGATGATATTCGTGAGCAACAGTTACTCTTGCTGCATCTATTCCCTTTGTGTAATAATCATTTTCATGAAAGCTATCATCAATTACCATAAATGATGAATAACGATTAGAACCGATAACATCTTCAAATTCTGTATAACCATAAACAGGGCTAATATTGTGTACATATACATCATATCTATCGTCACCACCATTTCCCAAATCATTTGGTGCAGGAGGAAAACCCATAACGAAAACTTCAAAATAATAGACTGAGTCTAAGGCTCTTGCTAATTCATGAATTGAATACTTTATTGAATTTGCACCTGTAGTATCATAGTGAATTTTAAATTTCCCACTTGGTGTGATATAAGTTGCTTGCTTAGTTGGGCGTTGTAATACCGATTTAATTTTTTGTTGTTTATCGAGCGAATAATTTTCAAAATTCATTTTTATGGAATTGACTAAATGAAAACCACATTTTTTATCTTTGATAAAAGAATTGTATTCGTCGCTCAATAATCCTTTAATCCTCAAAAAAGCAATATAATTTGAATCACTTCCAATTTGTGAATTAAGCTGAAATTGTTGAGCTACCAAATCAATTGAGAAAAATATTACTAATAGGACAATCAATTTTAATTTCATTCTGTAATTCGCTCGATGTTAAATATTGAATAATTCGAAATATAAACAATTTCCGATTTATGCCTCATATTATAATCAACCGAGAAAATTGTATTTGATGGATAACTTCTAATCGAATAATTAATCGGTTTTCCTTTTCCACTAAAAACAATTTTCTCAAAACTCTTACTCAATTCATTGTAAAAATAAAAATTATTTTGACTGAAACTATTTTCTCCTTCACATCTACATGTTCCGAAATCATTAATCAAAATTTTATCAATTGAAAAATATTTAGTTGGATTTTTTACTGGTATGAGTAACAACATATCTTCTTTTAAGTTAGACAAGTTCAAAAGAGCAAATTTAGTATCACTGAAGAAATCACAAAGAGTTAACTTGACTGAGAGAAAATCTTGGTTTTTAATAGATGTTGTTTTAGTCAATTCGAATTTCTTGTAAGTTTGGTCAAACTTTTTAGACCAGAGATGAATTTGATTTCCAACTAAATCTTTGTTGACGAAAAAAAATGTTCTCGATGTAAAATCAAAAGAAAAGTCTAAAAAGTTATTGTCTGAAATTGATTCATTCAAAATGACTTTGTTAACTTCAAAAGGTTTGATGATAATCGTTCTAATTTCATTTTTTGATTGAACAATTACATTTAAAGTAACTTTATCAGAAGTTGATGTTTCCTGACCAATATCCTTAATCAAACCATCAATTGCTAAATTTTCTCTAAGATAGTTTCCATTTCGTAAATCAATCTCAAAATAATCAAAATGGTAGTTGAGTTGTTTGAAACAAACCAAGTTAATCTTGTTAGATTTTGCTCTAATAATTTTTATTTTTTCATAAGAATAGCTCAAAGGAATTGAGAATATTTCTTGTGGTGCATTGAATTCATTTCGAGTAACGATATTTAATCTATTGCTCCCTCGGTCAATAAAAATTAGCTTTGGATATAACTCATCAGGAACTCTGTAAGTAATCAAATCGGATGGATTAGATGAGATTGAATATTTTTCGTTATCAAAACTAAGACTTGAATACACAATTAGAAAAATTCCTTGATTAGTTGAAAATGCTACTCCTTTCGTTGTAGTAGTTCTATAACTCGCAAGTGAGTAAAGTTTTTCTATTTCAGAAAGAGGAAAAGATATTATCCTTGAGTAATCCGATGCAATTGTTTTAAGATAGATTTTTTTGGCATTTCTATCATAAATAATAAAATCATCAATTAAATCACGATTGTAATCGAAAACGACATTATCAGTATACTTTGAAATAGTTTTTATCTTGAATTTATTCGAAAAGTTACCAACTCCATTTCCTAAGAGTACATACATCACATTAGAAACATTTGAAATTAGCACTATATCATTTATAATATCATCATTAAAATTTCCAGATAGAATTTCATCAATTCGCTCATCGAAAACATCATAGATGTTTGTTGAGTAATTATAAATTGAATTATTTCGCAAAAGATGAAGTTCTCTTTTTAAAGGATTATATCCTACAAAATCAATTTTATTATCGCTATTCAGAAAAATTGGAACTAACTTTGCGTAAGTTTCTTCTCCTACTTTACGATAATCATATTTATTGTTTTCAAATGTTATAATCCCAATCCCTTTGAAATTTTGTCCGTACAATACCAATTCAAGTTGTGGTGATTTATCAAGATTAACTATAACGATTTCTGAAAAGCAACAATCTACTTTTAAATTCAAAAATGGAGAGATTACTCTTTTATAAAATGAAAAAATTTTTATTATACCTTCTACCTTAGAATAAGCAATTAAATTTACTCTATCGTTTAGATTCAAATTTCTAACTTGAATACCAGTAAATTTTCCTCCAAGCGAGTAACGAACTGGTGAAGTGAATTTGTTAAAACCTTGTCCATAATAAACAATTAAATTTTTACCACTCTCATCCAAACCGCCAATATCAATCACACCGTCACCATCCAAATCAAAACTAAAAATATTGTAAAGAGTAAATTGATTATCAACAAAAATATATCTACCAAATCCGTTCAAAAAAATTTTCTCTGATATCCTTTCAATCTGTGGGAAAATTGTCGAGGGCAAAATGCCGAGCCAGATGATGAGAATAAGATTAACTTTTCTTAGCCTGCTCGATCCTATATCCTCTGCGAACAAGAGCTTGCTCATATCTTCTCTTTTGGTCATCCGTTACTGGTTTAACAAGCGGTGCAAGACAAGGCTTTCCATTCTCATCGAGACTTACAAATGTTAAATATGCTGAGTTTGTGTGTTTAACTTCACCTGTTTTGATATTTTCAGCGAATACTTTTACTCCAACTTCCATGGAGGTGTTAAAGACACGATTTACTGAGGCTTTAAGTATAACTAATTCGCCAAGTCTTATTGGATGATGAAAATCAATTTTATCAACCGATGCAGTTACACAAACTCTGTTTGAATGACGAGCTGCAGCAGTTGCTGCACAAATATCAATCCAATGCATCAATCTACCACCAAGCAAATTTCCGAGCTGGTTAGTATCGTTTGGTAAGACCAGTTCGGTCATCACCGTTTCAGAGTCAGAAACTAATTTAACTGGTCTTCCTTCTTCAATAATTTCTTTCATGATTTGATTTTTTCGAGTTGTTCAACAATTTTTTCAACATCTTTTTTGTATTCACCACTTGGAAAACGTCTCAAATATTTTTTTGCTTCTTCTAATGCTTCTTTCTTCCGAGCTTTCTCAACTAACAATTTAATTTTATTATATAGTGCAAGCGATGAATACTTGCTGTCAGGATATTTTTCAAGCAAAAGGTCATAATAAATAATTGCAGATTTTGTATAATTCATTCTTCGATATTGTTCAGCTGTTTCAAAAACTTTTCGTGCAAGTTTGTCATTAAGCTCGATAATTTTTTTCTCAGCTTCTTTAATTCTTGGATCTTGCGGGAAAAAATCAATGAATGCTTGATATTCCTCTATTGCTTTTTCTGTAAAACTTTGATCAAGAGTATAATGTGGTGACAATTCATAGTAAGATTCAGCTAACATAAACTGAGCATCTTTTACATATTCACTTGTTGGATAATCTCGAATTAACTTACTGAACTCATATGCAGCTTTAATATATTCACCACGTTTGAAATAACTATAAGCTAAATAATATTGGGCATCGTCAACAATTCCTGTACCTGAGAATTGTATCATAATGCTTTCAAAATCACTTATAGCTTCTAAGTAATCTTTTTTATCGAATTTAGTTTTTGCTAAAGCGAATCTTTCCTCAGGTGTAAGTGAAGATAAGTCTTTTGAACCTGAACAACTAAAAAAGATTATTGATACCAATAGTATTGTTATTATTTTGAGTGGTTTCATCTTTCAAAATTAAAATTAATTTAAGTCAAAAACTAAGATTACTTGCTTCTTACTGTGAAAAAAAGATAAATAATCAAACCAGTTACACTTGTAACTATAGCTGGTTCTACTAATTTTCGCCAGAATGAAATAGAAGGTAATTTCTCGGTGCTTTGTGCTTCAAAATTGATTGTTGAAATGGGAATTGTATCAGAATATACCTCTTGAAAGTTATTGTTGAAAATTATTTCTCCATTGGTATAAACTATATAAGTCAAATTCACTGAAATTTTTCTCTTCAACTTTTCTTCACTAAAAATCGGGAATGATACAATTTCTGGATATTCTAAATTAAAATCTTTTATAATCACTTCTAATTTGTTCTTTGAAGAAGCATCAACATTAATCTTGCTTAACAAATTTGATTTGATTATGGGAGCGAGTTTTGAATCATCAGGAAAAATCTTTAATTGAATTGAACTTATTGAATTACTCATAAAAAAATCCTGAATGGGAACTGATGATTTTTCAATTAACCCATTCAGGATTTCAATTTCGTTTCTTGGTTGACTAATCAGCGAACTCAACAATATGAGAATAAATACAAAAATAAATCTCATCTAAACTTAAATTCTTCCTTCTGCAATAAGTCTCAATCTTTTAATTCTCTCTTCAATAGGTGGATGAGTTGAGAACAATTTCATAATTGA